>DATGOZ010000380.1:0-3233 GCA_035305395.1 Taishania sp.
ATGTAGTGTTCAATCTTATTAATTTGCTCTGTTGCCATTGCGTTTGATGAAATTAATAGTCTGCCAATTCCAATGTCAACAATCGAATTGATATCCATGGATTCATTGTCGTCCAGAATTCCATAAAAGTCATCTGCTACAATGTTTGAAATACTAGATTCAGCACCAGGACTTCCAGTTAATTGATAAGTTGGAATATAGTTGTTGTTATTAGGAATTCTATTTTTTGGATCGTAACTTCCATCACCGAATAGACAAACATATTTGATTTGGTCGTTTGGAGAAGTTGATCTATCGTAGAACATTTTTAAAAATGTACGAATAGCTCCTGCATCAGGACTACCACTGCTAAATTCATTGTAGATTAAATTTAGGTCAACAACGTGTACAGATAAGTTGTTTTGTTGACGATGCAAATTGGCCAATCGATTTGCTTCAGTTAAAAATTCGGTAGGAGAGATGATGATGTAGTCAACCTGAGTCAAAGCGTGTAGATTCTGATGGTTGACAGTTCCAATATATGTTGGAGTAAAGAAATTTGAACCATTACTAGCTACAAATTCGCGGAGTATCTCTGTGTTAACTTTAAAGCTAAATTCATTGCCATTGAGGTTGCCTAAAACGATTTTAGGATGTTTTCTATCCGTTACATCCCATACGAAACCATTGGATGGGAAGTTTTGGATAGTAAATTCTGAAATGTTATTTTGCCCAACGCTTTCTAAGTCTCTAAAACCAAATTGCGTACTCACAAAAACAAGTTGTCGACGTGTGTTTAATTCAATTTTATCAAGATATGCTACAATGCTTGGGTTGTTTCGCTGTAACGTTATCGATGTTGCTATAGTTGAACTAGTGTTTGTAAAGTTTATGGTTTGATTAGATCTTCCATAATATGTTGAACTAGGTACTGGGTGAGAATTTAAAAGAGCTCCGTTTACATTATAGTGGATTGTTCCGTTAGATGAACTGCTGCTATTTGAAGCCATCGAGATGACTAATCTGCTTGGGCTATTTGGTACTGGATTGGGAACTGAAAAATTAAAGTTTCGTGTTAACTCTACATCAAATAATTCACCATACCAGCGTTGACCTGATTTTGTCAAATTAATAAGATCATTCTCATGGACTACTCTATGTGAATAACTGTTGACAATGTTTGTTGTTGCTAGAGGAGAGCTAGCTTGTGTTTGAATTCTAGCTGGAGTTGCATTTGGGTTGATGTTGATAAAGTAACACGACACGTCTGAGTATAGGTTTCTTTCGTTAATAAATGCGTCACCTGCTGGATTTAGATCCCATCTATGTGGACCACGAGCGTAAAATAGGATGTAATCTCCTTCGTCAAAAGAACCATCTGATTCACCAACGACGAGAATGTCATTTAGAGCTAAATCGTCTGTTCTCGGTGCACTATTCAATACAGGGATTAACCCGTCACCATTCCCATATATATTTATGTGTTGCGGATTTAGATTAGCGACGTTAATTCCCATTGAGGATAAAAACGAACGATCTATTTTGTAAATTCCATCTTGAGTAACTGATATTTTGTACCATTGACCACTCCCAGGTCGTAGAACAGATTCTGTTGCAAATGATTTCGCTTTGTAGTTCGTAACGTATGTTTCACTTGTTTGTTTGTAGCGAAATGAAACAATTTTTTTTATTGTTCCATTTTCTTGCACAAATGGAAATACAGCTATTAATTTGAAACGTTTACCAGCTCCATTGGTAACATTTCCATACCACTCTAGTTGAGATGGAATTTCGATATTGTTTTCTTTGAAAAAGATAGTTTCATTATTCGAAGCATTAGCGGTTTGATAATCTACTATTTCAAAAGATGCGTTGAACTTAGCTCCGACCTCTTCCATTTGCTGAAAATAGAACTTCCCGTCGTGAAAAGTTAAACCTTCAAAATTAGGAATGGGAGTTTCTTTATTTTCTTTGTTCGTAACACTCGGACTTTTCCAATTAATGGAAACTTCATGGATGGTTTGAGCATTTAATGAGTAATCAATACTTAAGGTAAGTAGAGAGAGTAGAATTAAGCAATAGGTGCGTTTTAAAAAAATATCTGAATGCTTCATACCTGCAAATATCAAAATCATTTTAATGAATTCAATAAAAAAACGCAATAATACTTTGATTATTATAAGCAAATTATAATATTTGTAACCTTTTATTAGAAATAACGTTATTAAGGTGGAAAGGTTGGCTTTTCGCTGTACTAGAAAGATACTAATTCTTATTTAAGATTAATGAAAGGATTAAAACGAATATTGGTAACAGGTGCTCTATGTGTTGTAGCTATGCAAAGTAGCGCCCAAGACCCGTCGTTCACACAATTTTATTCAAATCCAATTTACCTAAATCCAGCTTTTGCTGGTTCTCATGGTTGTCCACGATTTGCAGTTAACTATAGAAATCAATGGCCTAGCTTGTCAGGTAATTATGTTACTTATGCAGCGGCATACGATCAATATTTCAAAAACATTTCAGGAGGAATTGGAGTTCTTGCAACACATGATATGCAAGGACAAGGAACGATTCAAACTTCGATGTTAGGATTGATTTATTCATATCATTTGAACGTCAACCGTAAATTCTCGTTGATGTTTGGAGCACGTGCAGCATGGTATCAAAAATTCTTGGATTGGGATAAATTGACTTTCGGAGATATGATTGATGCTCGAAGAGGATTTATTTACCAAACAGGTGACGTTCCGCGTGGTGGAACAAGAGGATTCTTTGATGCTTCAGCGGGAATTGTTGGATATTCAGATTTCTTATTCTTTGGAGTTGCTGTTCATCACTTAAATATGCCAAACGAGTCGATGATTGTTGGTAATAGTAAGTTGCCAATGCGTTATACAGGACATATCGGTGCTGAAATTAAATTAGGAGGTAAATCAAAGTATTCAAATACAACTTCGATTATGCCTAATGTGATTTATCAATACCAAAACGGATTCCAAGAATTAAACGTTGGTACATACGTTAAATACGGAATTTTTACAGCAGGTGTTTGGTATCGTTCTAGCGATGCATTCATCACAACAATTGGTATCAATACAGGAATGTTTAGAATTGGATATAGTTACGACGTTACTGTATCTAAATTAAATAATGGTGTTTCAGGTGGTTCTCATGAGGTTTCATTAGGATTGAACTTGAACTGTAAGAAGAAAATACCGCAATTCAGAACAATTTCGTGTCCGTCTTTCTAA
>DATGOZ010000381.1:0-3073 GCA_035305395.1 Taishania sp.
TTCCGTGATAAATTGGCTTGTTACTCTGTCGTTGATGGTGTAAAAACCAATCTGGAGACAGGTATTCAGTGTGTTTATTGATTTTTTTAAAATTAACCACACCGAAACAGAGTTTAATTATCATTTTTTAGGCGAACTACACTACGTAATAAAACAAGATTGAATAATTCAAAAACTTGTTTGTACCGCTACGGGTCTCAAAAATCGATAAATACTCGAAGTTCCAACAGCTGTGAAACGACTATCAGAAGCCGCAGGATAAATTCCACCGTGAACCATTGCATCGCAAACTGTAACACCAGTCGGAACACCATTTAGGATGATTCTACCTGCTCGTTCAATTGCCATTTGCATAATTGATTGACTTGAGTCGATTTCTGCTTGTTTTCCGATGATTGTGAATGTTAGTTGACCTTTCAATTGGCTGATTAATAACTCCAAATCTTTTTTTGAATCGTAAAAAACAGCAATTGCTTGAGGTCCGAAAAATTCTTCTTGGTAATGTTTGTTGCTAATAAATTGATCTTGTTGAACTAGGCGAATTGTCGGTTGAGAATGATATGGTTTATTGGTTTCAATCCAATCGAATGATTGACTGACTTGTGATTTAAAGTTTTCAAATAATCGCGGGTGTAAATGGCATTTTGCCTCTGTTCTTTGTAGATTGCTTTGTAAGACTTCAAAGAAATTCTTTCCTGCATCTGTGTTTGGAATGAATAAAATTCCAGGTTTTGTACAAAACTGACCAGCATCTGTCGAAATAGAAGCTGTGAAGCGACTTGCCCAATCTGTGCTGTTGTCAATCAATTCTTCTTCAAAAAATACAACTGGATTTACACTTCCCATTTCGGTAAACACAGGAATCGGTGCTTCGCGTTTGGCAGCTAAATCCATCAAAGCTCTACCTCCCTTGATTGAACCCGTAAATCCGACAGCTTTTACTCCTTCATTCATAACGAGCTCAGTTCCTATCTCATACTTATCATCAAACAAATGTGAAAATACACCTTCAGGCATACCTTTTTCTTGTGCAACTTTTAGAATACATTCGCTTACAAGATAACTTGTTCCTGCATGCATTGGGTGCGCTTTTACGATAACTGGACAGCCAGCAGCTAACGCTGAAGCAGTGTCTCCACCAGCTGTAGAATATGCAAATGGAAAATTGCTGGATCCAAAGACAACTACCAGACCGATTGCGTGTAATTGTGTACGAATTTGAAATGATACATTTTCAGGTTGACTTGATATAGGGCGATTCCAATCATCTTTTAAGATGTATTCTCCGTAGTTTCTTAGTTGAAAGATTGTTCTATCTAATTCTGTATTAGCTCTTGCAACTGATAGACTTGATTCTTTGCAATACATTTCAATTAAAGTAGCTCGTTGATTATTTAGCTCATTAGCTATTTCATTCAGAAAATCAAATCGCACTTTTTCTGGCAAAGAACTAAATGTTTTGACAGCTTGTTGAGCCAAAGCAATGGCATTTTTAGCATCTTGAATAGTGGCAACGGCAAAGATTTCGCAATTGGGTTCATTTTTTAGGCAGTTAAACGTAGAGAATGTATTCGTTGTTTCTTTTGCAGAGGAATATCCAATTTTACTTAAGTAAGTCATTTTTTATGAATTGAAAGATGTATTAAAGGTACATCTTTTCATTTAATAAATATCATTCTCTTCTGAATTACTAAATGGATTAAATGATGAAGAAAATTATTCATATATTCGTTATCTGTAATTATTACTCTTACTATAAGTATATGAAAACGATATTCACCCTACTTTTGATGAATACTCTTATTTTGAGTGTTTTGCACGCGCAGTTTATTGAGAACAAAGGACAGGTTTTGGATTTCCTAGAACGAGCTCATCCAGAGGTTACTCATTACTATTCAACACAAAATACCGCAGTCTATTTTCAAAAAAATCGACTCGTTTATTTGTTTAAAGATGAAGAGAAAATTGATTTAGGTAAGTTTGAAGGTAACCACGCTGGATTAGAGGATGCATATCGTGAGCAAAAGGCAACCTATCACCGTATGGATATGACATTTGTAGGTGGATCAACTAATTGTTTCATTGAATCAAACGAAAAGGAACAAGGAGTAACACATTTCTATCTAAATAAACGCAATGGAATTCGTGATGTTAATACCTTTAAAACAATTACTTACAAAAATATTTATCCTCATATTGATGCCGTATTTTACAGCAGAAATGGAGGTTTAAAATACGATTTTATATTACAACAAGGCGCTAATATTGAATCAATTCGGTTAGCTTTTGAAGGAGCTAAAATCTCATTGAAAGCGGGGAAATTGTATATTCAAACAAGTTTACATGAATTAGTGGAAGAAATTCCAGTTTCATTTATCGACGGAAATGAAAAAAACATTGTTCACGTAAATTATATCTTAAACAACGATGGAACAGTTGGATTTCAACTGAAAGATAAAATTACTTATTCTACTTTAACAATTGATCCCGTCTTGGAATGGGGGTCATACTTCAACCATCCAACAGGTGGTACAAACATGTACAATTTAGCCAATCACATGGATGATGATGGAAATTATTATTCCTACGGAATGGCACAAAATGCAGCTAATACCTATCCTGTAACAAACCCGGGGACAGCATACAATTCGACAGCGATGGGATCTGCGGACGCTTATTTCTGTAAATTCAATTCTGATAGAGTACTGGTTTGGAGTACTTATCTTGGAGGTACAGGATATGATGAAATTTATGATGGTGACATCATTACAACACAAGGAACTACACTACACATTGTTGGAGAACGTATTACTGCTGGTGCACCATTTACCAATGGAGGTGGATTTTATCAAGCTAATGCTGCTCGTAATTTCTGGGCTCGATTCAATAAAGATACTGGTGCTATGTTACACTTGACAAGTTTATCAAGTGGATATAAGCCAAGTATTGCTGTTAGTAACTCCGGACTTGTAGCAATCAGTAATGATGTTTATGATTTTAGTAACCTTCCAATCGTTAATAGACCTGGAGCGTTCAATCAAGGGACACCTGGTCAATTCAAAGACATGGGATT
>DATGOZ010000382.1:0-2267 GCA_035305395.1 Taishania sp.
TTGGATAAAGATAAGAAAATTGAAAGTGTTAAGAAAGAGTTGGAAGAAGCAACAGCGTTAGAATTGCCAATGTTGTCTAAAAACTTACCTGTTTTGTCAACAATTGCATCTATCTGTGTATTGGTAGGTTTGATTGGAACGGTAATGGGGATGATTAAGTCATTTGGTGCGATGTCACATGGAGCTCCTGATACAGCAATGCTCGCAGCAGGTATCTCTGAGGCCTTGATTAATACAGTATTGGGTATCTCTGGATCTTGTTTAGCAATCATTTTCTTCAACTTCTTCTCAACAAAAGTTGATCAAATGACACACAGCATGGATGAGGCTAGCTTTACAATTGTAAACGATTTCTCTAAGTCAGTAAAATAAATTAGACGGAAATTAAGTTTATTAAATAAATAATTAATAACGAAATGGCGAAAATTAGTAAACCAAAAAGTGCTCCAGCTATCGACATGACGCCGATGGTGGACTTAGCATTCTTGCTGGTTACTTTCTTCATGCTTTCTGCCAATTTCCGTTCTGATGAAGTTGTACAGGTTGACACGCCTTCAAGTATTTCAGATATGACATTACCTGAAAATATCGTGTTGATTACTGTAGATCAAGGAGGTCGTGTTTATTTTGGAATTAAAGGAAAAGAAGAAGCAAAAAGAAATGTGCTTTTGAGAATGTCCGAAAAATATAATGTTCCATTTTCAAACGAACAAGTTGATGCTTTTGGTAAATTAACTGACTTCGGTTGTACTGTTCAAGAGATGCCTGCATTTTTGAATATGTCAAGCGAGGAAAGAAAACGATTTATTGCAGAAGGAAAAACAATGGCTATTCCAACAGATTCAACAAACAATCAGTTGAAAGATTGGATTAATTTCGGTAATATCGAAATGTTGGCCGTTGGTGAGAAAGCATATTTTGATGCAAAGGATAAAGGTTTAGATCCAAATATCAATGAGTTTAAACCTAAATTTGTATTAAAAGTGGATGGTAAGGCAGCATACTTGCATGCTAAAAAAGTAATTGAAACGTTCCGTGATTTGAGTTTGAGTAACTTAAACTTTATCACTTCATTAGAAGCGGATCCAAGAAAACCACAATAAGTTATGGCACAGATACAAGAAACAGGCGGAGGCCAGGAGAAAGGTGGCAAGAAAAGAGCCAAACGAGGTGTCCCTACGGTGGACATGACTCCAATGGTGGATTTGGCATTCTTATTGTTGACGTTTTTCGTAATGACTTCCACTTTTAGTAAACCTAAAGTGATGAGTTTGGTGTATCCGGCTAAGCCAGATCCTAGACAAGAGAAAAAGGAAACAGAAATTAACAATGCCGTTACTTTCTTGCTATCCGAAGATAGAATATTTTACTATCAGGATGCATTCTATCCCGAGGGAAATGCAAAGGGTAAACCTGCAACTCAATTAGAGGAAACAGACTTTAGCCCTCAGGGAGTGAGAAAATTGCTCGCAGACTTGAACCGATTTGTACTTGAGAAGAAGGCAGGTTATGATAAAGAATTAAAAAGCGGACAAATTGCTGATTCAACTTATCTGAGATTACTCAGAGAAGCTAAAAGTGATAATGCTGCATTGAAAGTCTTAGTCAAAACAGATGATATGGCAACTTGTAAAAACTTCATCGATTTAATTGATGAATTGAAAATTGCTGATATTGGGGTAATCGCTCCAGTTGATATCACTGCTGAAGAGCTTAAGTTAGTTAAAGCTAAAACAGATAAATGATTAAGCTATGGAAATTATCATTTTTATAACAGTTTTGGTGTTTATTGTGTCAATGTATGATTATGTATCATCAAGAAATTGGCAACAAGTAACATCTGCAGCTCGAAATGAAGTAGTGTTTGATGATCGTAATAAGGAATATGGAGCTTACCAAATCCGTACTAACTATGACCGTAATATCATCTTGATTATTTTAGGGATTGTTGCTGTGATTGGTATCTCTTATGGAACTTATTTGTTCATTAAATCTTTGCCTGAAGAGGAAGTGGAAGCTCCACCAATCGATATGACAATGTTTACGATCGAAGCTCCACCATTAGATGACGATATTCCACCACCACCACCACCTGCAGAGGAAGTTCCTATGCAGTTGGAAAAATCAGTGGAATTCTTACCTCCAGTTGTAACTGATGAGGCAGTGGATAACCCACCGCCAATTCAAGAAGCAATGGTTGATACGAAAGCGTCTACAGTTAATAACGATATCGAATCTGAAACATTTGCTCCTCCTACAACACCAAC
>DATGOZ010000383.1:0-4030 GCA_035305395.1 Taishania sp.
TAATTTGGGCCGTAAGTTTTTTTGGAGGATTTGCTACAGGTAATATTATTCATGTACTTTTAGTAATTGCCATTATTGTGATATTGCTGAGAATTATTCGTGGAGGCGTTTAACTCACAACTATTAACTTAATAACAGTTGGGCTATTTGAATGTCTTGAGCATAGGTGATTTTAATGTTTTTATGATCTCCCTCAATGAGATATATTGGATAGCCCAATTTTTCTACCACTGAAGCGTCATCCGTAAACATTGCAGATTCTTCTTGTTTAAAGGACTTTTCAAGAACGTCGCCACGAAATGTTTGGGGAGTTTGAATTACCCATATATTTTCTCTCTTCAGTGCTGTGTTTTTTTCTTGGGTGCCCTTGCGAATTGAGTTAGTACTTTGAACGGCAAGGACGGTCGCCACATGGGTGTCAACGGACTCAAAACAAGTGTCTATAAGTGTACTTTCGATCAATGGTCTTGCGGCATCGTGTACTGCAATTGATACATTTTTCATATTATTCAATTCCAATTTGGTAATTTCCTGCAAACCATTTCGTACACTTTGAAATCTACTTTGGCCCCCCAGGACAATTTTGTGAGGGATTTGGAAGCTATGGTTTATACAAAGGCTATCCCAAGTACTCACCATTGCTTCATTAAGGACTACGAAAATTTGAGGTCTACTTTTTGAAAAAGCGAATCTTTCGATGGTATGCATAAGTACCGGCTTTCCATTTAAAATATGGAATTGCTTAGGTAATTCGGTTCCCATACGACTTCCAGATCCGCCAGCTACGATTATTACGTACGTTTTTTTCATGCTCGAAGATACGTTTTTCTTAGTTAGCTATACGTCACTTGGCTACCACGTTCGTTATCGTTAATAACAGTTACCGCACTAGTTATTTTTTCTTTGAGTTCCTCCACATGAGAAATGATTCCAACAATACGGTTTTCTTTTCGTAAATATTGGAGGGTTTCAAATACAATGTTTATACTGTCAGCATCCTGTGTTCCGAAACCTTCGTCAATGAAAAAGAAGTTTTTGTCTCGTTTGTTTAAAGATTGAATGTTTTCTGCAAGTGCTAGTGCTAAACATAATGACGCTTGGAAGCTTTGTCCTCCGGATAATGTTTTTACTGAGCGGCGGTGGCCATCATTTAGAAAGTCAATCACTTCAAATTCGTTTTGTTCGTTGATTGCGAGGCTTAAACAATTTTTACTCATGCGATGGAAGCGTATATTTGCTATTTCGCATAACCTCTGCAAATGTATACTTGATACATAGTTGACGAAACCGGAACCGCGGAATAAGTTTTCCAAAGTTGTGAGATTACTCTTTCGTGAGTTTAGAATTTCGTAATTACGTAGTAGCTTTTCTTTTTTCGAATATTCAGTTTGTATACGTTGGTTCTCTTTTTGCAACGCAGCGGTGAGGCCGACTTGTAGCTCTAGTTCTTCTTTTTTTAAGATCAACAATTCCGATTGTTCTTGAAAGTCATTTTCGTTAAAGTCGTCCGATTGGATTCGCATTTCAAGATCGACGATTTGTGAACGTAAAACACCGACGTTAAGATTGAATTCTTGTATCGTTTTCCTTAAGGAACGAGTGTCTAAATTTTTTTGTAGAGTTTTCTGAACCTGAATGATATCACTATATTTATGTTCTTTTAATAGGGTAGAAATTTCAGCCTGTCGATTTCCAATGGTATGGGAAATTGTTTGAAACTGTTCTTTAGAAATATTTCTTTCAGCATTTATTGCGGCAAATTCGGTTTTGAGTATCTGCAACGACTCATAAATCTCTTTGTACGTTGACTCTAAATACTGTATTTTATCTGTGAGTTGGTTTGCTTGCAGAGCTAATGATTCTTCAGATTCGTTACTAAAATTATCCCTTTCTAAAGTACGCAACTGGCCCTCATATTGTCTAATTATATTACTTGAAATAGCAATATTTTGTTCAATTTGCTGGAGTGATTTTTGATACTTTTCTAGTCGAATTTGTGCTGCCTGTAAATTTCCGCGCGAAATTTTTAATTCATTTTCTACATTCTTGATAGTATCCTCTATATTCTGATTTTTTGTTTTATAATCGAGGAATGCAGTAGGATCTTCAATGGAGAAATTTGTCCAAATGAATTTACTATTATGGTTTTCTTGTTCAAATCCGAGTTCTTCTTTTTTCGTCGAGAGTTTTTTTAGTGAATTTGATTTTTCATGAAATCTTGTTGCGAGGCTATTAAAATTTTGCGTATTATGTTTTAAATCGAGCAATAGCGAATCAATCTTGCTTCGATTTATATTTAGTTCGTTTTCCTTTGTGAAAAGATCGCTTTTAGTCATTGGGTAAGGGTGTTCTAACGCACCACAAAGAGGGCAGGGCTTACCATCAGATAGCTTATCTACGAATTCTCCTAGTTTCGCTTGAACTTGCAGATGCGTTTGGTCATTATGCAAATCATTTCGTTCATTGACCAGTAGATTTTCTTGTTCTGTAATCTTCAGTTCCCAATTTTCAACAGTTAAGTCGTGTAGTTGAAATTCTTTGTTAATGTCAGATTGTTCCAGAGTTAATGTTTGAATTTGATCCTCTAACTCCTGGGATTTACGGCGCAAATTTTCTTTTTCTTGGTACCAGGTTTCGAGGTTTAGTAGCATTGAGGTGTCAACTTTGTTCGACCTTAACTCTTCTAGTTCCTTTTCACTAATTGTTACTTCGTTAGTTAATTTTTGTACTTCTAAATTAGCTTGCTCAATATGGGGCGATCCGTCGGAACGTCTTTTCATATTGACTTTAAACTCCGCATCGTTTTTTGCGATATGAGAGAGCAATTTCAGATCTTCATATTGAATTCGAAATTTCTCTATTTTCATAAACTCTGTAGAGATTTCATTCCATTGAGACTCCTTTAATTCAATTTGCTCAAGTACAGTTTGTTTCTTAGTTCCTAACTGCTCTATTTTATGGGTGAGTACTTCTTTCTCTTTATTTAGGATGTGTGTATGATTCAGTAATTCTCTAAATGCATTATTTGTGTTCTCATATATTTCTACTTCATTTTCCAAAGCTCGTATTTTTTGTTCTTCGGAATTAAATTGCGTGAGAGATTCCTTCTTTTGAGTTAATTCGTTTCTGTATTTTTTTGCTTCTGTAAGTCTCGTAATTTCTGCTTCGAGGAATGTGTGTTCTGATTTAATATTTTGTAGCGCTTGTTTAGCAGAGTTAAGTTCAAGTTCCTTTTCTTGGACACTTTCGGTACTTATCTCTTCATATCCAGAAAGAGCTCCTTTTAAATTCTCGAGTTGACTATTGTTTTCACGCTGTAAATTGGAAACTTTGTGTCCCAAATCAAATTTGTTCAAGTTGAAAATTTCCTTCATCATTTCGGAGCGATCTTTACCTCTTAACTCTAGAAATTCTTTAAACTGTCCCTGAGGAATTATGATGGTACGCCGGAAATTTGAGTACGTCAAATTAGTAATTGCAGAGCCATCTGTTGATGAAAGTGGAATCCATTGTTCATTTTGCCATTCGTAGGCCGTACGTTCAAGCGAAGTGGTTTCTTCAAATTTTTTACGTCGACGCCATTGTGCAACAAAACGATATTTTGTTCCATTGAAATTTAAAAACTCAAAAACGATACATGCCGCATTTGATTTTAAATTCAGCATGTTGTATGTTCTTTTTTCTTGTTTGTTCAGACGTTCGGTTTCACCGTATAAAACGAATCCAATGGCTTCGAGAATTGAAGATTTTCCGGATCCAACTTTACCGAATATTCCGAACAACCCAGCTTCAGTAAGCAATGTGAAATCAATCTCTTGTTTTTGTTGATAGGAGTATAATCCTTCAATACTTAAATATAGTGGTAGCAAAATTAGTCCTCCGAATTAGTATTATTGTTAATCACTTCTTTTAATAAATCCATTATTTCTTGATTCGGTTCTTGCGCATGTTTAAAGCGGAAATAGTCTTTAAACAACAGATCAAGATCTTGTTCGAGGTTTATTGTTTTATGATTGCTGGAAATCGATTG
>DATGOZ010000384.1:0-3079 GCA_035305395.1 Taishania sp.
TACCGAATGCTTGTTCGTAGGCCATGCTTGCAGCTTTATATCCAATCGAATCAATTGGAGTTACTGAAGGCTCACCTCCATGATGCGGGTGTACAGAAACTTTCACACTTGCAGGAGCAATTGATTCAAAATGTTTTTTAAACAAGCTTGTAATCTCATCTGGATCTTGGTCAGGAACCAAACGCATTGAAATCTTCGCAAATGCTTTTGAAGGTATCACTGTTTTTGCTCCTTCACCTATGTATCCACCCCAAATTCCGTTTACATCAAGTGTTGGTCTAATCGAGCCCCTCTCAGGTGTTGTGTAACCTGTTTCGCCATGTACTTCACGAATATCTAACGCATCGCAGTATTTTTCAAGTGAGAACGGAGCTTTTGCCATTTCAGCTCTTTCTTCATCTGTTAACTCAACAACTTTATCATAGAACCCTGGAATTGTGATATGGTTATTTTCATCGTGTAATGAAGCAATCATTTTTGTTAAAATGTTGATTGGATTGGCGACACATCCACCGTATAATCCAGAGTGTAAATCGCGATTTGGTCCAGTAACTTCTACTTCAACATAGCTTAGTCCACGCAAACCTGTAGTAATAGAAGGTATGTCGTTTGCCAGCATTCCTGTGTCAGAAACCAAGATGATATCAGCTTTTAATTTTTCAACATTTTCTTTTACAAAAATTGCCAAATTTGGACTTCCAACTTCTTCTTCACCTTCAATCATGAATTTGACATTGCAAGGCAATTCATTTGAAGCAATCATCGCTTCGATAGCCTTCACGTGCATATACATCTGCCCTTTATCATCACATGCTCCACGTGCAAAAATAGCTCCTTCAGGATGGATTGCAGTTTTCTTGATTACAGGTTCAAATGCAGGTGAATCCCATAATTCCAATGGATCTGCTGGTTGAACGTCATAGTGCCCATAAACCAAAACAGTTGGCAAAGCAGGGTTGATAATTTTTTCACCATATACAACCGGATATCCAGCTGTTTGACATATTTCAACAGTGTCGATACCGCTTTTTTTCAATTGATCTGCAACCATTTCTGCAGTTGCATGAACTTGATTACTATATGCTTTATCTGCTGAAATGGAGGGTATTTTCAATAGGTCGATCAGTTCGTTTAGAAATCGTTCTTTATTTTCAGAAATAAATGCTTGTGTTTGAATCATAATACTTTACTTTGTTACATTACAACAAATTTGCATATTTTTGACCGAGTGGAAGATAATTTCGTCAGATTTATTTCTACTTTTTGATAAAAGTATTAATTAAATGCAACTTAGGATATGTCATTTACGTTAACTATCTTAGTAGCAGATGTAGTATTAAAATTACCATTTATGAATTTTTTTTACAACTCTTTATTCTTTTTGACTGTATGCCTATCCATGTTCGGAATACATGCTCAAATTCAAGTAACGAATACGATGACTCCTGCACAATTGGTTCAAGATGTCCTAGTAGGAAGTGGTGTAACCGCTACAAATATTACAGTTAATGGAAGTGCAGCTCTTGCTAATTCAATGCAATGGAGCGCTTCTTATTTTAACCAAAACGGCACTTCTTTCCCGATGCCTGAAGGTGTTTTATTGACTACAGGAAGGGGTTCTGTAGCGGTTGGACCAAATTCTGTTGGAAGTCACGGGAACTCTGCGGGGACTTTAGACGTAGTTGATCCAGATGTGTCGTCAATTGCTGCAGGATCAGTAAAAAATGGGATTGTTATAGAGTTTGACTTTATGGCAACTGGAAATGCCTTGAACTTTGACTATATTTTTGGTTCGGAGGAATATCCTGAATTTGCTCCACCAAACAACACTAGTTACAATGATGTATTTGGATTCTTTCTTTCTGGACCTGGAATTTCTGGACCTTATTCAAACGGGGCAGTGAACATTGCAATAGTTCCTGGTACTACAAATACTCCTGTATCAATTAATAATGTGAACCCAATTACCAATTCCGTTTACTATGTAAGTAATGTAGGTGGATTAACTTATGGAACTGCTGTTCAGTATGATGGATTAACAACTCGTTTAACCGCTTTTTCGGAATTAATTTGTGGTGAAACATATCATATTAAATTGGCTATTTGTAATGTAGGTGATAAATTATATGACTCTGGGGTGTTCTTGGAAGCAGGAAGTTTCACAACTAATCCTTTGGAGTTTGGATTCAATACTTTTACAACAGACAATACGATGTATGAAGGTTGTAATCATATTTCACAGTTGATTTTTACACGTGCAGGATGTGGTAATGAAAACGATACATTGGTTGCATGGGTTGATTTTGGTGGTACTGCTACGAATGGAGTAGATTATAGTTTATTACCAGATTCTGTAATTTTGCTACCTGGTGTTGATACCGTAATTTGGGACATTATTCCGTTTGAAGATTATATTACAGAAGGGATTGAATCAATTGATATTCATGTTAGAACGTATATCGCAATTACAGGTGATACAATTCATGGGTATGGTCAATTCTTCATCAATGATAGACCTTTGCTGGAGGTTACAGGAATAGACAGGGAATATTATTGCTTGGATCATGAAACTTCGTTGACAGCTACCGTTTCAGGTGGTATGGCACCAATAGAATTCTTTTGGGATACAGGTGATTCAACTAATACGATCGTTGTACCAACGACGGAAAATGGAACAAGGTATTTTGTCGTTTCAGTTGTCGATGCATGTGGATATACCGATACTGATACCGTTGCTTTGACAATGAATCAAACGTTGGCCATTGATACTTTACTTTCATTACCAGCAACATGTCAACCAGTTGGAAAAATTACAACAGAAACATATCCTTTTGGGGCACATTTACAAAATCCAGGTGATCCAACTTCTTATAATTTGACATTTGATTGGGTATATGAAAATGATACGAACATGGTGTTCCCTAATCAAAGTTCGTTGGAGAATTTATCTTCAGGATGGTATCATTTAACCTTAACTGATAATGTTGTCGGATGTACTGTTTTTGATAGTGTTTTTGTGGATGTAACTGATGTCCCTAGTGCTGTTCTGAATGTCAACCCAAGTTCTGGTTGTGCTCCT
>DATGOZ010000385.1:0-4512 GCA_035305395.1 Taishania sp.
AAAAATACAATGGTTTGGAGGACAATAAAGTTGCTTGGAACTTCCAAAAATACTTGATAAATGCGGATGGGCAATTGGAAAAAGTAATTTCTCCGAGAACGCTACCAAACGATCAAGAAATCATCGATTGGATAGAGAAATAGACCATTTATTTGCTTTCAACAAAAAAAATGTTATATTTAGTTCATGAGTGATTTTGATTTTTACCCACAAAAGCCACAGTTAATAGAACAAGAAACAAAGACAAATTGGGCCGCCACGTTATTTTCTATCGTGCTGTTTATCTTGGTTTTCATGTTTCTATTCTCGAATGAATTCAACTTCATTCTCCTGTTAGTTATTGTACTTTTCGTGCATGAATTGGGGCATTTCATCTTCATGAAACTATTTGGGTATCGAAATGTTCGCATGTTGTTTATCCCGCTCATGGGTGCTTTTGTACACGGAAAAAAAGACGAATATTCTCAAAAAGAAAGTTTGCTCGTTATTGGGGCTGGTCCATTTCCGGGCATTATCATCGGTTTAACATGTATGTTGTCTTCGCAATATGCACATTCACCATTGATGTTTCAAATAGGTTTACTCTTTTTTGTGCTCAACATCATCAATTTGGTTCCGTTGGATCCACTAGATGGCGGACAGTTGTTTAAATTGATGGTCAACAAAAATCAAGAGCGTTTCTTGATGATTTTCTCGTTGATTTCTTCGTTATTAATCATCTTAGTTGGATTTTATTTAAACAGCTGGATATTGATGCTTTTTGGATTTTTCATGGGATTCAGAGTACGTGCGTTGCAAAAAAACTACCATTTACATCAAGAATTAAAGGAGGAAGAAATTCCGTTTATTACAACCTATAAAGAATTGTCGAACAAAGATTTTTGGAAAATCAAACAGCTATTGCTTGAGCGCACACCGAATCTTGCGAAATACATTGAAATGGCAGATCAAGAGGAAGTGGATATGTTACTCGCTTCACAAGTAAATTCAGTTTTAGTTACCCCAGTTAAGCAAGATGCAAGCTTATTTTTACGAATTTTGACGATTACAATTTGGATTGCTGCATTAGCTAGTCCATTATTATTGGTTTATCTATTAGATTTTAACTGGGTGCATTATGCATTACAAAATTGGTGAGAAGGTAGTCTTTTTAAAAGAACCTGGGGGAGGAATAATTCGCAATATCAAGGGTAACATCATTTACGTTGAAGACGAAACTGGATTCGACAGACCGTTTACAGTCGAAGAATTAGGAAAGGTTCACGGATCAAACTATGTTGTTTCGGAAGAACACATCGAACAACACAAAACCGTTGACATCGTCAAACCCAAAGAAGAAAAACGCTCTAAATTGCTAACAAAACATCCCGATTTTTGGGAAATCGACTTGCATTTCGACGAAATTGTCGATGAATTTGGATCGAAATTACGGTTGAGCAAGGAACAAGCTTTGGCGAAACAATTGGCAGTTTTCAAGAAATTATACTACGATGCACGCGACAAAAAAATGCGCAAACTGATTGTCATTCACGGCTTCGGAAAAGGAATCTTACGTGATGAATTGCAGATTTTCTTAAAAGGACAAGACGGAGTTGACTTTTTTGACGCACCCTATGTAGAATACGGTCACGGCGCTATTCAGGTTGAAATTAAATACCGCTATTAGGAAATAACACCTCATTTTTTGTACTAAATCTGATTTTCAATCAAGCTCGTTCAATCCGATACATGAAAATCGATTTCTTTTTGCTAAATTTGTGCGCCTCAATGAGGCTTAAAAAGTGATTTAACAACATATTATCAATATCAAGCATGGCTTTAAAATGTGGTATCGTAGGTTTACCAAACGTAGGTAAATCAACATTATTTAACTGTTTATCTAACGCAAAAGCGCAATCGGCTAACTTCCCATTTTGTACAATCGAACCCAATGTTGGTACGATTTCAGTTCCAGATCCGCGTTTGGGAAAATTGGAAGAACTTGTAAAACCTGAGCGCGTGGTTCCTACAACAATGGAAATTGTAGATATCGCAGGATTGGTAAAAGGCGCATCAAAAGGTGAAGGATTAGGAAACCAATTTTTGGCGAATATCCGTGAAACAGATGCGATTATTCACGTTTTAAGATGTTTTGACGACGGAAACATCATCCACGTTGACGGTTCTGTTGACCCAGTGAGAGACAAAGAAATCATCGACATCGAGTTACAATTGAAAGATTTAGAAACAATTGAGAAAAAATTGAACTCGTTGTCACGCATTTTAAAGTCTGGAGACAAAGAAGCAGTTAAAGAAAATGCGTTGGCATTGCGCATCAAAGAAGGTTTGGAACAAGGAAAATCAGTAAGAGAATTGGGATTTGATGAGGAAGAAATGGAAGTCATCAAACGTTTTCAATTGATTACATCAAAACCTGTATTATACTTGTGCAACGTTGACGAAGCTTCTGTTAAAACAGGAAATGCCTATGTTGAAGCAGTTAAAGAAGCTGTAAAAAATGAAAATGCTGAAGTGTTGGTTATCGGTGCTCAAATTGAGTCGGATATCAACGAATTGGAAACATATGAAGAGCGTAAAATGTTCTTGGATGAATTAGGGTTGGACGAACCAGGAGTTAACCGTTTGATTCGCTCAGCTTATTCATTATTGAACTTACAAACTTATTTCACAGCAGGAGTTAAGGAAGTTCGCGCGTGGACATTCCAAAAAGGAGCTACTGCGCCACAAGCTGCGGGTGTGATTCACTCTGATTTTGAGAAAGGATTTATCCGTGCAGAAGTGATGAAATACGAAGATTTTGTAAATTACGGTTCTGAAGCAGCGGTAAAAGAAGCTGGTAAATTTAAGGTTGAAGGAAAAGAATACATCGTTCAAGATGGTGATATGATGCATTTCCGTTTCAATGTTTAATTCTAAAAACACGACGATGTCAGAAATTTTAGCAAATAATCCGAACTTGAAATCATGGGTAGAAGTTCCTGCCAACAGTGATTTCCCAATACAAAATTTACCCTTTGGTATTTTCAAAACTGATTCATTGACACCAAGAGCTGGATCAAGAATTGGAGATTATGTAATCGACCTAAAAACGTTGTTTGTTTTGGGGTATTTGGAAAATTTACCATTCACATTGGAAGATTTTGATGTTGACAATTTGAACAAGATGATGAAAAAAGGAAAAGTTGCAACACGCAATTTACGCAATCGTCTTTCAAAGTTGTTTTCTACTGAACATGAGGATTTGAAAAAGAATCAACACCACGTTGATCAAATTTTAATCCCTGTTGCTGGAGTTGAAATGATGATGCCTGTTCAAATTGGCGACTACACAGATTTTTATTCATCAAGAGAACACGCTACAAACGTTGGAACAATGTTCCGCGATCCAAATAATGCTTTACTTCCAAACTGGTTGTGGATTCCTGTAGGTTACCACGGACGTGCAAGCTCTGTGATTATTTCAGGAGAACCGATTTACCGTCCAAAGGGGCAAATCAAACCAAATCCAGATGAAAATCCAATTTATGCACCTTGTCGCAATTTGGATTTCGAATTGGAAACTGCATTTATCACATTTGATGGGAAACCGTTAGGAGACTCGATCACAACGGATGAAGCTGAAGATTATATCTTCGGAATGGTGTTGTTCAACGACTGGTCGGCTCGTGATATCCAAACATGGGAGTACGTTCCGCTTGGACCGTTCTTGGCAAAAAACTTTGCTTCATCAATCTCTCCATGGATTGTAACATTGGATGCATTACAACCATACAAAGTTGCTGGTCCGGAGCAAGATCCAAAAGTATTGAGCTACTTGGAATACAGCGGTGATAAGTCATACGACATCAACTTACAAGTATTGTTGCAACCAGAAAACAGTGAAGAGAACTTGATTTGTGAGTCGAATTTCAAATACATGTACTGGAATATGGCGCAACAGTTGGCTCATCACACAGTAAACGGATGTAACGTTCGTTGCGGCGATATGATGGGTTCCGGAACAATTTCTGGACCAACACCAAACTCATACGGTTCGATGCTTGAATTGGCATGGAAAGGGACAAAACCTTTGAAAATGTCTGACGGAACAGAACGCAAATTCATCCAAGACAACGACACTGTCATCATGCGCGGTTACTGTGAAAAGAATGGTGTTCGCATCGGTTTCGGAGAAGTTTCTACAAAAGTACTTCCAGCGAAGTAAGATTTACTAAAGTTAATATATTGAAATCCCTTCCAAAGTAATTTGAGGAGGGATTTTTTTGTATACTTTGCAGGGTATGGCCACAATGAGTTATCAATTGTTGCACTAATTCTACATATAGTCAGACTAAATCTATAAATAGTCACACTGAAATTATCGGTTTTCACACTGGGCTTGTCCGTTGTCACACTGAGGTAATCCGCTGTCATAATGAGCTTGTCAGTTGTCACGCTGAGCTTGTCCGTTGTCACGCTGAGCTTGTCGATTGTCACGCTGAGCTTGTCGATTGTCACGCTGTGCTTGTCGAT
>DATGOZ010000386.1:0-6719 GCA_035305395.1 Taishania sp.
ACCATCACACCGGTAAACATCGGATGTGGTGAAACATGTACAGGATCAGCAACTGTGAATGTAACAGGTGGAACAAGTCCTTATACTTACGAGTGGTCAAATGGTGAAACAAGTCAAGGTATCACTGACCTGTGCGCAGGAAATTATTCTGTGGAAGTAACTGATGCCCTTGGTTGTTCAACAACAGCAAATGTAACGATTACCACTACTCCCAATTCGTTAAATGTAACATTCAATCAAACAAATATCGTTTGTCCTAGTGCTTGTAATGGAGATGCTACTGCAACTATTACAGGTGGAACAGCTCCTTATCTTTATGAATGGGAAAATGGAGAAACAAGCA
Source organism: Taishania sp. (assembly GCA_035305395.1). Lineage (GTDB taxonomy): Bacteria > Bacteroidota > Bacteroidia > Flavobacteriales_D > Crocinitomicaceae > Taishania. The sequence continues at coordinate 344 of DATGOZ010000386.1, forward strand.
ACAGCATCTCTAATCTTTGTGCTGGGAATTATACAATTGAAGTAACAGATGCAAATAACTGTACAACAACTGCAACAGTTGAAATAGTAGATTTATCTATTCCAATTCAGATTACAACAAACGTGATTAACGAATCGTGTGAAAACACATGTGATGGTAGTATCACAACAACAATTACAGGTGGAGTCCTACCAAATTCGTTTAGTTGGAATACTGGTCAAAACACACAAAACATTTCCAACCTATGTGATGGAAATTATACTTTGACTGTTACAGACAATAATGGATGTATTCAAACAAGTCAAGCAACTGTTTTACCTGGAGATGCTACTCCTACTCCAATTATCACACCAGTGAATGATTTAACGGTTGAAGATCAGGCTGTGCAAGTTGTTGTCAATACAACTGGAGGAAGTTGGTCGTCTGATTGTGGAACATGTCTTTCTGCTACAGGAGTTTTCGACCCTGCAATTGCTGGGGTTGGAACATTTGAAATTTGTTATACCATTGGAACAGGAGCATGTCAAGAAACAACGTGTATTGACATCACTGTTGTAGAACATTGCATTCCTCAAACAACAACATCAACGATTACAGGATGTCCTGGTGAGACTATCGTTATCAATGGTCAACCAATTACAGCTTCTGGAACATATCCATTTACTTTTACAGATGTTAATGGTTGCGATAGTACACACATTGTAACTGTAACGATTTTCACGACAAATCCAACTCATGACATCGCAACAATCTGTTTAGGCGATTCAGTTGAAATTGCAGGTGTTTGGCATTTTGATGCTGGAGTAATTCCATTTGAAACTACAGATGCAAATGGGTGTATCCTTGAAAATACAACAACGATAATTATCGACGACTGTGTTGTGCCAGATTTCAATGTATTTATTCCAAACTCGTTTACACCAAACGGAGATAATGTTAATGATGTATTTCCGATTACAATCACAGATGGTGAACTTATTGAAGGATATATTTTCAATCGATGGGGTGAAATTGTGAAAACATTTTCAGCTACCGATTTGAATTGGGATGGAAAAACAAAATCTGGTCAACTATCACCTGATGGAGTTTACTCATACTGGGTTATCATCCAAAAAGATGGTGGAATTGCTGTAGAATATCATGGTTTTGTAACATTAATCAGATAAATTCACTTTTCCATTTCTTATTCATTATCTTCGTAGTTAATAATCTATAGAACAATCATTTTATGGAGTTTTTTGACGCTCTCTTCACGTTTGAAGGCCTGACGTATTTCATTATTTTAGCCTTACTGGAAATCGTACTGGGTATTGATAATATTATCTTTATCTCCATTGTAACAGATAAATTACCGGCAGAAAGTCAACGCAAAGGAAGAAACATCGGATTGTCACTTGCTTTGATTATTCGACTGATATTACTTGTATTTGTTGCTTGGATTATGAAGTCTGTTTCTCCCTTATTCCCAAATACGGAAATTGCAATCCTGAAAAACTTTAGTTTACAAAGTTTGGTTCTTTTACTTGGAGGTTTATTCTTAATCTACAAGAGTACTATCGAAATGCATAACTCAATTAAGGGAGGGCATGAAGAACATCTAAAACAAACAAAAAACCAATTGAGTTCTGTGATTTTTCAAATAGTCATGATCGACATCGTCTTCAGTTTTGACTCGATTATTACTGCTATTGGAATGACCAACGATTTGCAAAAAGAAACTGGTCACGATCCATTAGTTATCATTTACGCAGCAATTATCGTTTCGATGATTGTCATGATGTTATTTGCAAAACCAATCAGTAATTTCATCAACAATCGTCCAACTATCAAAATGATTGCATTGTCTTTCTTAGTGACAATCGGAGTAATTTTAGTTGCAGAATCATTTGGTCAACACGTGCCAAAAGGATACATTTACTTCGCCATGTTGTATGCATTGGTAGTTGAATTTCTCAACATCCGAATGCGTAAGAATAAAGGAATTAACGAATGACATTACAAGAAGCAAAACTTTTTTTCCCATTTGAAGAAGCTGATGATTTAGACGATTTGTATGCCGAGCGATTATTCGAATACAAACAGTTTTTTATCTCCAAAACACCGATTCGTAAAGTATTTGAATCAAAATTAGTTAAGTTAAAACAAATGCATGACGCATATTGTTTGTTAACCAACATGCCCATTGTAGAAGTTGAAAACAAACAGTACAATGTTGTTCAATTCTCAGATGAATTAAAATCAGCTTTCTCTGAATGGGAACGATTGAAAAGTCAAGTTAAACAAGAGTTGACAATCGCGAATCACGCATTACAACTGATACAAACCATTTCGTGGTACCTTTCAATCGTTGATACATATCGTTTGAAATGGTACACAGAAGAATTGATTGAAGTAGAAATTGATCAACTTTCTAAAGATCCTGATCCGATGGAGATTTTACAAGCAATTAATGACTTTGAACAATCCGGAGGAAAAACTTTTGAAGATATTCTGAAAATGCGTTCAAATATATACCTCTTAAAAGAAATGAAACGATTATCTTTGCTTGTTAAAAATTATGGGGATGGACGGAGTATTTGACAAGTTAAAAATTCAGTTAGATCAGCAAGAATGGCCTAACGTTTACTTATTTAAATTCATCGTTCCCAGTAGTTCAGAAAATATTGCAAGAGTAAATGCACTCTTTGGAGAAGCAGCAGAAATAAGCACTCAACCATCGAGAAACGGGAACTTCATTAGTATTTCAGTTAAAGAAATGATGCTAGATAGTCAGTCTATCATCGCTATTTACGAAGAAGCATCAAAAATTAAAGGATTAATTGCACTATGATGATTTTAAATTTTTCAGCAATGGAAGTAGTAGTTGGAGTATTAATCTTCTCACTTTCATTACTTATTTTTGCAATAGCTTACAAAAAGTTGTTAGCCTATTTAGGGAAAGGAAGTCTACCAAAAGAAAAGTACTGTGTACTTTATAGCCTTGAAGTAGAACCAGCTTCTGGAGAGGTAAAATTTTATTTTACTTCAGAAGTAAAGCGTGAAGTGAAATTTCAAATTTTTGATCAAAAGTATAACTTCATCAAAGAAATATATAATCAAGAATGCAAAGCAGATGGAAATATCATTCCATTTGACACAACGACACTTGAAAACGGGATTTATTATTACGCCATTGTTACTGAAAATCAGAAAACAATGAAGAAAATGACAATTGCCAATTAAAAAACATGTCATATTGTCGTTAATAACTTATTGGCAAAGTTATTGACTGAAAAAAAGAATATTAATTAAATTTATAGCTGGAAGGGCAAACTTTTATAAATACTTAAATTAAACGTTATGGCATTAGAGATAACAGATGCAAACTTCGATGAAGTTGTTTTAAATTCTACAGTTCCTGTGGTAGTTGATTTTTGGGCTGAGTGGTGTGGACCTTGTCGTATGATTGGACCAATCATTGAAGAAATGGCTGGAGAATACGAAGGAAAAGCTGTGATTGGTAAAGTGAATGTTGACCAAAACCCAGGTGTTTCTGCAAAATTTGGAGTTCGCAATATACCAACAATCCTTTTCGTTAAAGGAGGAGAAGTTGTTGACAAAGTAGTTGGAGCTGTTCCAAAAGATCAATTGGCTAATAAATTGAATGCAATTTTGTAATTGATCAATTTATAAATGAATTGGAAGGTGTGAGCAATCACACCTTTTTTTGTCTAAAAGAACAAGTAAAATATTACTAATTTTGTACTCCGAAATTTTAAAACATGGGTAAAGATAAACTAAGAAGATTTGCAGCAGTAAAGGAAATGCCTCACTTTTTTGAGCCAACAATTCCAAATGAATTTCATTTGAAAGGAAAATGGCATCAAGAAGTATTCAAAAATGATAACCCTATTGTTTTAGAACTTGGATGTGGAAAAGGAGAATATTCGGTTGGATTGGCTCAACATTTTCCAAACAAAAATTTCATCGGTGTAGATATCAAGGGAAACCGTATGTATATTGGAGCAACTCAAGTATTGGAATTAGGATTAACCAATGTTGCATTCTGTAGAACAAAAATTGACTTCATCAATAATAGTTTTGCTGAAAATGAAATCGATGAAATATGGTTGACCTTCTCTGATCCACAGCCTAAAAAACCGAAGAAACGTTTGACATCACCAATTTTTATCGAGCGTTACAAAAAACTACTGAAACCGGGAGGAATTATTCATATCAAAACTGATAGTGACATATTGTTCGAATATACAGAAGAACAAATCAAAGAACACAACTACGAGTGTCTTGAGCTAACTTGGGACTTATACGGAACATTACCAGAAAACTTAGATCAAACTACTCGCGATATTTTTCATATCAAAACACATTATGAAAAATTATTTACTGCGAAAGGTGCAACAATTAAGTACGCGAAATTTAAAATACACTAACATTTCCACATAAGTGCTTGATTTTTTTATTTTAGTTACTTTTACAGCAAATAATTTAAAATCATTATGAAAAAACTATTAACATTATTTGCAGTCACAACGCTATTACTAGTTGCTTGTAAAAAAGATGAGAAAATCGAAAAAAACCTTTGGAAAGGTGATGGAATTTGGAACATTGAAAGTTATCATTCAAGCGAAACAAGCTCAGATGGTTCAAGTGATTTTTCAGAAACTATATCAAATGTAGGTACCTTTACTTTCAAAAAAGATGGAACAGGTATTGTCAAGTTTGTATATGATGGCGATGTAGATATGACTTCTTTTAGTTATTCAAACACAACAGAAACTTTGACTTTAACAATTGACGGCGAACAAAGAATCTTCGCAATGGATTGGAAGAAAAATAAAATGACGCTAAGTATAACTGAAAGTTACTCTTCTGGAGGAGTGTCCTATACTTACACAGAAAAAATGGAACTTTCGAAGCAGTGATCTTTTTGACAAATGTTACAAAAAGGTTGATCAATAGGTCAACCTTTTTTATTTTCTTAAATTATACGTGCTATATCGTTTCGTAACTAAAAGTTTAGATCATTGAATTCAGCAAAAAATCACTAATTTTGTGCTCTTAAATACGTTCAAAAAGCAATGATTAATTTCGAAAACTTAGGTTTACACCTTCCTCAAGGATACTTATTCCAAAATGTTAGTTTACAGATTAACAAAGGCGACAAAGTTGGATTAGTCGGTAAGAATGGTGCCGGTAAATCAACAATGTTGCGTATTCTATCTGGAATGGTTCAACCATCAGAAGGTAAAATTCATAAACCCAAAGATTGTACAATTGGATTTTTGACACAAGATATTGTCATTGACACAACGCAATCTGTTTTCGAATACCTCAACAATTCTAATCAAAATCTAACGAGATTACGCAATGAAATTGATGATATTAATCATCAACTCGTAACAAGAACCGACTACGAATCTGAAAGTTATTTAGGATTACTTGACCGTTTGAATGATTGCAATTATGAATTCAACATCCTTGACGGTTATTCTTGGGAAGAAAAAATCACTTCGACATTGAAAGGTCTTGGATTTGCTGAAGAAGAATTTGATCGCTCTTTGAATACCTTTTCAGGTGGTTGGAAAATGCGTGCTGAATTGGCAAAAATATTGGTTAACAATCCTGACGTATTGCTACTTGATGAGCCTACTAACCACTTGGATATTATTTCAATCTCTTGGTTAGAAAATTATTTAAAAACATTCGAAGGGGCTGTAATTGTTATCTCGCATGACCGTTTGTTCTTAGATAATGTTACGAAGCGTACATTGGAAATTTCTATGGGCAAAGTACTTGACTTCCCTTTTCCTTATACGAAATACAAACAAGTACGCGAAGAAGAATTAGAGCGTGCACAGGCTGCCAAAAAGCAACAAGATAAAGATATCAAGCATACACAAGAACTCATCGATAAATACCGTGCAAAAGCAAATAAAGCTGCCTTTGCGCAATCTCTTATTAAGAAATTAGAGAAGACTGAGCGTATTGAAATTGAAAAAGATGGTGTAGCAAAAATGCATGTTGCTTTCCCACTAAGCGTTCAACCTGGGAAATGGGTACTTGAAATGAACGATATGGGTAAATCGTTTGGAGAGAAACAACTTTTCAGAGATATATCTTTAACTGTCGGTCGTGGAGAGAAAATTGCACTATTAGGACCAAACGGTGTAGGTAAATCAACACTCTTAAAACGAATCATGGGAGAGTTGGACGGAGAAGGTACAGTAAACTATGGTCACAACGTTCAAATAACTTATTTCGCCCAAAACCAAGCAGATAATTTAGATAAAACAAAAACGGTTTTCCAGACAGTAGACGATGTCGCAGAAGGAGAAATCCGTAAAACATTGAGAACCGTTTTAGGAACATTCCTTTT
>DATGOZ010000387.1:0-9376 GCA_035305395.1 Taishania sp.
AAATCCAAATGAAGCCCGTAAAAGAATTGGCTTTCTCACTGGTTCTGCCGGTTTATACGGACGCTTAACACCAAACGAGTTGATCAATTACTTTGGAGAATTGTACGGAGTTCCGAAAAACGAAATAAAAGAACGTAAGGAAAAATTATATACTCTACTGGATATGCACGACTTTGCAAACAAAAAAATTGCGAAGTTGAGTACCGGAATGAAGCAAAAGGTTTCTATCACCAGAACAATGATTCACAATCCATCTGTGGTAATCTTTGATGAACCAACAAGCGGACTGGATGTTATCACAGCTGAAAATATCATCAACCTTGTTAAGGACTGTAAAAATGAAGGTAAAACAGTAATTTTCTCTAGCCACATTATGTCTGAAGTAGATTTATTGAGCGACGATATAGGTATTATCCACAAAGGAAATATGTTGTATAATGATACTAAAGCTAACTTTGTTCAAAACAAACAAGAGGAATCACTTACCGCAGAATTTATCCGCATCATCAAACAAAACCAACAATAACAAGCACCATGATATTTACAGTATTTAAAAAAGAATTGCTTGAAACAATTCGAGACAGACGAACAATCATTGCTATGATGATTATTCCAGCATTGCTTTTCCCATTAATTTTTAAACTAACCTCTTCCATGACTAGAAACATGGCCGAAGAAACTGCTAGTAAGACTTTGCAAGTTGCTTATGTTGGAGAGGGGAATGATTTAATGAAGTTTCTAAAAGAAGATAACAACGAATCTTTGGGAAAATTCTCATACATCCAATACAAAGACACTACTTTGATAAGAAAGGGTATTCAAGATGGCAAAATTCACTTAGGAATTTATTTTGACCAAGATTACTCCGAGAATTACAAGCATAAGAAAGTAGCTAAAATTCACATCTTCCACGACGCCACAAATTTGGGATACAAAGAACGTTTGACAGAAAAAATAGATTTATTTGACAAGCAAACAACCGAAGAACGTTTAAACAAACTTGGATTATCCAAAGATGTGTTAAACACATTTTCGATCGAAGAAATCAATACAGCTACATCTCAACAAATGATTGGAAAACTTGCAGGTGGAATGTTGCCATACATCTTCATTATTTTCGGTTTCATCGGATGCATGTATCCTGCAATAGACTTGTTTACCGGTGAAAAAGAAAGAGGAACGGTCGAAACGCTATTAACAACACCTGTACCTCGTTGGAAAATCTTGACAGGAAAAATGGGGGTAGTTGTACTGAGTGGAATTATGGCTGCTGCATTTTCAATCGGTGGATTATATTACGCAGCAAAAGACTTACCAACTGGTGGACAATTCTCTGAACTATCTATCGTTCTTGATTCATTATTCAACTCACAAACACTAACATCGATGTTTATACTCGTACTGCCATTAATCATCTTCTTTGCAGGTGTTATGATTCCAATTTCAGTGTATGCAAAATCGTTCAAGGAAGCACAAAGCATCATTACACCCCTCAACATCTTGGTATTAGTCCCTGCGATGATTGGTATGTACCCAGGAATTGAGTACAACATGAGTACGGCATTTATTCCAGTATTGAATGTTGTGTTGGCTACTAAAGAAATTATTGCGGGAACTATCGATCACACACTTTATAGCATGACATTACTATCATTGATTTCAATAGCAGTTATAGCAATTCTCATTTCACACAAACAATTTGGAAAAGAAAGTAACATTTCGTCCAATTAAAACTTGTGAACATATACTGGGGTAAAAGTTTTATCAAAAATTCACAAAACAAATCCACAACTGATTTAACTTTGAAAGAAAGTTTTGTTTTATGAAGAGAATTGGTGTTATCTGTGGTGGTTTTTCATCAGAATTTGAAATTTCTTTAAAAAGTGCTACAACAATTGTTCAGAATTTCCCGACGAATTATGAGCCGGTTAAGATAATCTTGAAACGCGGTAGTTGTGAAGCACTTTGGAATGAACAAACATACCCAATTCGTCTTTCAGAAAAAGGTTTTCAGGCAGAAGATAACTGGATTGAATTAGATGCATTTCTAATTTACACACATGGAAATCCTGGTGAAAATGGAAAAATTCAAGCCATTTTTGACATGTATGAAATTCCTTACATCAATTCTGGTGCATTGGCTTCTGAATTGTCATTTGACAAATGGTATTGCAATCAATTTTTAAAAGGATTCGATATTTCGATTGCTACTTCAAAATTGATTTTGAAAGGAGATCTTGTTGATACCTCAGAAATTGTTTCTCAACTAGGACTTCCACTTTTTGTTAAACCATGTGATTCTGGTTCTAGTTATGGAATTTCACGTGTAAATGAAGAAAAAAATTTAAGTTCAGCAATCGAAAATGCATTCAAAGAAGGTGACAGTGTTGTAATTGAATCGTTCTTAGATGGCACAGAAGTTACTTGTGGGGTGTATCGCAATGCTACGGGAATTCATGCTTTGCCACTTGCAGAAATCGTCAGTGAAAATGAATTCTTCGATTACGAAGCAAAATATCTTGGAAAATCGCAAGAGATTGTTCCAGCTCGTATTTCAGATGATTTAACATTAAAGGTTCAAGAAGTAGCTAAAAAGGTTTATGGAATTTTAAGATTAAAATCAATTGCTCGCATCGACTTTATGCTTGTAAATGGCATACCACACGTGATTGAAGTCAACACAACACCTGGCTTCACTGAAGAAAGCTTGGTTCCACGCATGTTGAAACATCAAAACAAATCGTTGCAAGATTTTTGGAGTGAAATAATTGACTTTGAATTGAAATAGTAATTCTCATAAACATTGTACAATCATGATTCTAATTGGCTTACTAATAGTAGCTTTTTCACAAATTAGTACGCTGTATGGTCAAAATCAATCATATGATTACCACCCTCCCTTGTCTATTCCATTAATCTTAGCGGGAAATTTTGGGGAACTAAGACCCAATCATTTTCACATGGGATTGGATTTCAAAACACAAGGGAAAGAAGGTCACCAGTTACATGCGATCGAAGACGGTTTCATTTCTCGGGTAAAAATATCTACATACGGATATGGAAAAGCTGTTTATATTGATCATCCAAATGGAAAAACAAGCGTTTATGCTCACTGTAGTAAGTTTATTGGGAAATTAGATTCATTAGTCAAAGAAGAGCAATATAAGAAGCAACAATTCGAAGTTGAATTATTCTTTAACAAAGATATTTTACCCATTAAAAAAGGAGAAGTATTTGCATTATCTGGAAATACAGGAGGCTCAACTGCCCCTCACCTGCACTTTGAAATAAGAGATTCCAAAACAGAAGTAGCACAAAATCCGCTGATTCACGGATTTCCCATTGCAGACAGCCGTGCTCCTGAATTACGAAAAATCAAATTTTTCTCAACTAACGAACAAGGTTATTTAGTCCCGGGAAAAGCATTTGAAACAGTTATTCAAAAAACTAAAAATGGATACAAAATTTCAAATGACACAATTAGAATCCCTGCAGACTATTGTTCAAACTTTGGAGGAATTGGAATTGCAATTGATGCAATCGATCGACTAAACGGAGCAGAAAATCAATGTGGTTTATACGGAAGTTTCTTAATTGTTAATGGAGATACACTTTTCGGACAACAAATCAATGAAATCTCGTTCGATCACACCCGATACATTAACACACACCGAGACCTTTCTTCTTCAGGCACTCATTATCACAAAGCATTCAGAAATATTTCAAATCCACTTGAAATTTACACCCTAAAACATAAACTTGGAATCATTCATGCAAAACCGAATGACACATTAGCCGTGAGATATATTGGATATGATGTTGCAGGAAATCAATCACAATTGGATTTTCAACTAGTTATTTTACCTGGAAAAATTGCAGCAGATTACAATCCATCTCCAGAAACACATTGGTATCCAGAAGAAAGTTATACTCGAAAAGCAAAAAATTGGGAAGTCATTGCTGACTCATTTACAGTTTACGAACCCTATCCTATTTCAACTTCTAATGCACCACATTACTGTTCCGCATCGACACATTTGCAAAAACGAGCAACGGTTCGAATGAAATTAGACAACCCGACACTTCCAATTGAAAAATATTATTTAACCATTGGAAAATCTCCAATAAAAACACGATATATAGCTGGTTGGTTAGAAGGAAAAACAAATAGCGGTGGGAGCCTTACCATTCAAACAGATCAAATTCCACCTACAATCAAACCAGCATCAACAAGTACTATTATCAAAACAAAAATTGTCAAATTCACCATTTCTGACAATCAATCAGGTATTGACTCTTATCATTTATTCATCAACGACAAGTGGCATCTATTGGAATATGAATACAAAGGCAGCTATGTTTTCTTTGAAGTCCCTGAGAATTTAGAAGGAGAAAATACGTTCAAGCTAATCGTCAGAGACAACTGTGGCAATGAGACAATTTGGGAAAAAGTGCTCACCGTTCAATTACCCACACCTCCTACTCCATAATTTCAATCATGATTAAACAAAGCAATTCGAATTCGCTTGAAAAGATTAAATTTGCACCATGAAATGGATTGGAAATAGAATTAGCTTCGTTGATCAGAAAGATAAGACAACAATTGTCATTTACCCAGAAAAAAAAGCATGGATGACAACACTAATGGGTGCTTGGATTTTTATGTGGTATGGAATAGGTTTTACTGTAATCTGGTCTTATTTTGCTCTTAACTTAAACCAGCAAGAAAAACTAATTCTTGTCATTTTTATGTCATTTTGGTTGTATTATGCAGTTCGTGTTACACGCACCTTCCTTTGGATCTTAAAAGGCACTGAAAACATCAAAATAGATTCAATTGGTCTTTCATACAAACTTGCTACAGGTAAGATGGGGAAAGCACACATGTACTACCTTGAAAACATCAAAAAATTTCGACTAGAAGTTCCAAAAGATAAATCGTTTCAGAACGCATTCGAATCAACACCTTGGATACGTGGTGGTGAACGTTTGGAATTCGACTACATGGGTAAAGTCGTGCGATTTGGAAGAAAACTTGAAGAAAAAGATGCTAAGTTGCTTTTCAGCTTGATTACAAAGCGTATCGAAGAACAGTTAAAACAACGAAGCAAAAAAAGTAAGGAATATTAATTGATTCTAAACTTTTTAAAGAAAGCGTCCCAATTCCAAATAAAGCTAGAAACCACCTCATCCATTCGTTTCAAGAACAAAGGATTCGGAGCTTGCATTCTTTTAAAGTATTCGTCTTGGAAATCATTCAACTTGTATTTATGGAAAATTGCTTTTGACATTCCATAAATCATGTTTTTAGAAGGATGATTTACACGTTGAATAAATGATTGGTATTCGCGAATCAGTTTTTTGAAATCATTGACTGGCATTTGGTAGATTCCAGCTAACTTTTCAAAAATAACCTCCTCTACTCTTCCAGCTTGCTCTGGTTCGAAAGTACTTTCAAGGAAAGAAAGATTTCCGACAATCATGATTAATGCAAATTCAGCATCATTCTTAGCATCGATGTTTGGAGAGCTTACAAAAGCTACATCTTCGTTAATCAACTGAGCCACTTCGGGAAACCCGTTCTCAACAGTTTCAAATATCGCATTAATAAAAATGTTCGCGACCTGATTATCAGTTAATTTCTTCTTAATTAGAGCCCCCAGCATGAGTTTCAATTTTATATATTACAAATTTACGAGGTTGCTGAGCGCTATTAACACGAAATTAACGCTGTTTATTAACGAAGTTATTAACACAAAAACCGATTTAGTTAGCAAAACAGACCTAAAAACAACAAAAAAGCACCCTTTCAGGTGCTTTTAAATAGTTTATTTGAAATTAATCATCCCATTCTTCATCGTCATCCCAATCCTCATCATCGTCCCACTCTTCGTCGTCATCCCATTCTTCTTCATCCTCATCATCTCCAGCGTTGATTAGATATTTAGAATAATCATCGTCCAACTCTTCTTCCTCCTCATTTCTACCAAACAAATCGATTTCTTCATCCAAATCTTCATCATCCAAATAAAGAGATTCTCTTCCACTTTTTCTGTAGGCATTCATTTTGGGCTTTTTCGCCTTACCATCCACTGTATCGTCATACAACTTATACTTATCTCCTTCTTTCTTCTTTTTCACCACAACTGGTTTTGAAGGAACGATTGGAGGTACTACATCTTCGTCATCAACAATTGGAACATTAAATGAATCTACTCGCTTAGGTTTATCACCAGCATTTGAATAGTTTGGTTTTGAATCGCGGTCAGGTCGACTATCAGCTCTTTCTTCTCTATTCGACTGAAATCCAGAGCCTCTATTATTACCATCTTTGCTTGCGGATCTATTTTCTGCTTCTTTAATTACACACTTTCTGCCGTTAAAACTATAACCGTCTAAAGCAGAAATTGCTGCATTTGCTTCCTCAGCATTAGGCATTTCAACAAAGGCAAATCCTCTCGATTTGTTAGTCTCCTTATCTTTCGCGACTGTAACTTTCGCAACAGTCCCATACTGTTGAAACAAGTTCAACAATTCACTCTCCGTAACGCCAAAATCAAGTTTGGCAACAAAAATGGTAGTCATTTTATGCGTGCAACACTATTTTAATTAGGTCGAAAATAAATAATTCTTTTCTGACTGAGAAAAAAAAATAAAAAAAAATAAAAAAGGCAATCCCAATCTAAGGACTGCCTTCTAAAAAGTTTAAGAATGAATTAGTTATTTTTCTTCAATAAATCACGAATCTCAGTCAACAATTCTTGTTCTTTAGTCGGCGCTTCTACAACAACCTCTTCTTCAACTGGAGCATCTTCTTTCTTCTTTATGTTTTGCAACTTATTCATCATCTTAACGATTAAGAATAATACGAAAGCTACAACTAAGAAATTGATTACAGTTGCCAAAAACTTGCCATACAAGGCACCATTCCAAGCCAAACCTTCCAATTTTTCGGCTCCAGCAGCCTTCATAGCTGGATTTAGTATCAAAGGTGTTATTACATCTGCTACTAATGAAGATACAATCGAATTAAACGCAGCACCAATAACAACAGCTACCGCTAAATCGATTACGTTACCGCGCATAATAAATGCCTTAAATTCTTTCAACATATGCTTTAGGTTTTTAATTTTTTACTAAACTATTGATAGTTCTCAGAATATACAAAAAAATTATCCGTGAATTTTAAAGGGCTGCCTGTTGATAATTGAGCGACCTAACGTTAATTCATCTGCATATTGTAATTCAGACCCCACAGACACCCCACGAGAAAGAGAAGTGATTTTGACCATATCGTGTGGTAACTTTTTATACAGGTAATAATTTGTTGTATCTCCTTCCATCGTTGAACTCAACGCAAAAATAATTTCTTCTACTGCTCCTGAATTAGCCTTTGTGATTAAACTTGCTATATTCAAATCATGTGGACCAATACCATCCATTGGAGAAATGATTGCTCCTAAGACATGGTATACTCCTTTATACGATTCGGTGGCTTCGATAGCCAAAACATCACGAATATCTTCGACAACGCAAATTGTACCATGGTCTCTCGCAGGATTAGCACAAATTGCACAGATTGCAGTATCCGTCACATTGCCACACTCTTTGCATTTTAGAACATGCTGTTTCATTTCTATAAATGAATTAGCAAATTGGACTACCTCGTCCTCAGAGCGATTGAGTAAATGGAGTGTCAAACGCAATGCTGTACGTTTCCCGATACCAGGTAGTGATGCAAGTTGCTCAACAACGTTATCGATATATTTTGAAGGAATTTTCACAGTGCAAATTTAACGATTACTTCCAATTGAGAATTCTAAAATCATCACGTTTCTGTGTATTATACTGTCCTTGGATAATTCTTAAAAAACGATCGATAATATCCATTTTGGGACTTTTCGTTGGAACCAAACCAATAATCTGTCGCGCTGGAAACTCTTTCATATGAGGATCAAAAATGCGTTTCAACTGTAGATGATTCAAATGATAAAATTCAGGAACTAGCGTATAACCTCCATTTAGATCTACCATTTTAGTTAGGATTTCCATATTCCCACCTTCATAATTCCACTCACTTGAAAAATTATTATCACCTAAATTACAAAAGTTGACCATCTGCGTTCTCAAGCAATTTCCCTGACTCAATAACCAAGGTTGCTCCTGTTCTAATTCCTGTGGTGTAATCACCTCTTCAGGGTAACTCGGATAGTAAATTTTAATTTCCTCTTGATAAAGTGGAATAGAACGCATACGTCTACTCACTTGAGGTCCAGCCATGATACCCAAATCGTATTCATTATTTTCCATCGCTTCAATCAACTCTTCACTTTTCAATTCATGAATCGACAATTGTAACTCTGGAATTTCCCTTCTCACATGCTCAAAAACATCAATAACTAAATAGGCACTAATTGTCGGAATAATAGCCATTTGAAGATATTCTACATGATTTCCATTGATGCGTTGAACCAAGTCTGTAATTTTATTGTACTCAACTTGAACATCACGCAAGATTTCAATCAACTTTTCCCCTTCCTTAGTTACCTCTAAAGGAATACGCGTTCTATCAAAAATTGGAAAACCTAATAAATCTTCCACCTTCTTGATTTGCATGGACAATGTTGGTTGCGTCACGAAGCACTTTTCACTGGCACGCTGAAAGTTACGTTCGTTATTCAATTCCAAAATGTAATTTATTTGTTGAGGAGTAATGCTATAGTAATTATCTATCATAGTATAAAATTAATCAATATTAATAATAAGTGCAAATGTCTTATCTTTGTACTATCAAATTGAATTACTATGGAAAAGGATATTAAATACGAACAGGAACTAAATAAATTATTAGCAGATTATCAGATTCACTATCAAAATTTGCGCTTATTACATTGGAATATCAAAGGTGAAAACTTCTTCGAATTGCATGGTAAATACGAAGAATGGTATAACAGAACATTGATCATAATTGATGAAATTGCTGAGCGTTTATTGACTTTAGGTTTACAACCAATTTCAACATTTTCAGGATATATTGCTACAAGTGAAATCAAAGAATTACCTATCGTTACAGACGGGAAAACTGGTGTTCAATATATTTCAGATGCACAACAAACTTTATTAAAACAGGAGAGAGAAATAATGCGTATTGCTGCGGAGAAGGGGGATGAAGGAACTAGTTCTTTTATGAGTGATTTGATTCGTGAGAAGGAAAAAGAAAACTGGATGCTTCGAGCATGGTTGAATAAGTAATACGAGAAAAGCGGTTGATTTTTGAAATCAACCGCTTTTTTTTGAATCTATTTCAACGCTAAACTATTAAGTGTTTATGTTTACAAGTGTAACGCGAGAAAACCTTATCTTTAATTATAAATCC
>DATGOZ010000388.1:0-9878 GCA_035305395.1 Taishania sp.
GTAGAAGAGATTCCGGCATACCAATCGCCTGTTCCTTTGAAGTATAATCCAAAGTTCAAATCTAAATTAGTTGCATTGAACCCAACTGGCAACGTTATGTCAGTTTGTGTTGTAGGTGGAACCCAAACCGGATTTTGTCCAAAGTTGATCATTCCAACACCAGCACCTATTCTCAATTCACCTGCTTGTCCTAATTGAATAGGGAAAGCATAATTCAATAACAAGTTATTTTGGCGGTTAAATCCAATTGCATCATGATAAAATGAAAGTCCCAATCCTCCTGGGATCCATCGTGTCATGTTCGCCTCAATGTTGAACACAGCCGAATTTGGTGCCCCGTTAACTTTGTCCCACTGGTTACGATAAAGCAATGTTGCACATAAGTCTTTATCAACTCCAGTTGCTCCTGGATTCACACTCATCTTATCGTAGATGAAATGTGTGATTAATTTATCCTGCTGTGCAAATAATTTATTTGCAACAACAAGAGAAAGAGCCGTAATAACTAGTAGTCTTTTCTTCATAAAAAGTATTTTTCGGTGTAATATTTACTCAAAAATTTCAAGTTTTTACAATCAAGTTGGCGACTAAAATAATTATTTTTTCAATACAAATGAAAAATTTTTGACTTTGTTCAAGAAAAATCTTTTTGAAAAAATAAAATGTGATGCAACTTTTTTATTTATTAATCTGTCTTAATTATTTTCTATAATGTTTTTAGCCTCTTTCAATAGCTTTTCTTTATTGATTGAGACAACGCCACTTTCTTCACATACAAGTCCCCCTGCAATGTTTGATATTGAAGCAATCAATTTTAGTGGGGCTTTCGCTGCTAAACATAAAGAGGCTACTGAGATTACTGTGTCCCCTGCGCCACTCACATCGGCTATGTTTCTTATGTGTGCAGCAAAATGGTGCGATTCGTTAACATTCTTTATATAAACGCCATGTTCTGATAATGTTACAAACGTAATTTCGTTTTTTAATTGTTCTTCTAAACGATTAACGGCTTCATGAAATCGTTGAGGCTCTTTTTTGTAATCAAATTGGATGCTTGTACCTTCAATTAATTCTTTCAAATTAGGTTTAAACATCGTTACTTCTTGGTACGCGAAGAAGTTATCTTTCTTCGGGTCAACAGTTGTTAGGATATTGTTGGCTTTAGCTAACTTGATTGTTTCTTGAATAACTCTTGGAGTCAATACACCTTTGTTGTAATCTTCAAAGATTATGACTTGAATATCTTGGTCTGTTATTAGTTTATTAATCTTTTCAATTAATGAGTCTTCCTCATTTTTGCAAATCGGAGTTGTTTCTTCTGAATCAATGCGAAGTAAATGTTGATTGTTGCCCAATACTCTTGTTTTGACCGTAGTCATGCGAGTATCACTGTAAATCAATCCTTCGTCAGAAATTCCCGCATTACTCAATAATTGCTTCAATAATATTCCGTCTTTGTCACTCCCAACGCAGGAGCATATGATAGGTTTTGCACCTAAAGCAACTAAGTTTAATGCAACATTTGCTGCTCCACCAAGTCGTTCCTCGTGTTTGGTGAGACTCACTACAGGTACTGGAGCTTCAGGACTAATGCGGTTTACCTTTCCTACAAGATAAGCATCAATCATTACGTCACCAATTACAGCTACCTTGATGTCGTTGAAATTATCAAAAAGTTGTTGGACTGTCATTAATTTAATTTTTCTAAAGAAATCTTCATGCGATCTAATGCTTGTTCCAAGATTGCTTCAGATGTTGCATAAGAAATTCGAATGCAATTTTTATCTCCAAATGCATCTCCTGATACAACCGCTACTAGAGCGTCGTTTAATAGGTACATGCAAAGATCGTTTGCATTATTGATTACTTGATCGTTATTTTTTTTACCAAAATAGTGTGATATATCTGGGAAAACATAGAATGCTCCTTCTGGTATATTTACTTTGATACCTTTTATGTCATTCAATTTTTTCAAGACTAGATCTCTTCTGTTTTTGAAAGCAGCGACCATATCAGTTAAAATTGATGGATCTGCTTCAACTGCGGCGATAGATGCTTTTTGTGCGATTGAACAAGTTCCAGATGTGAACTGTCCTTGCATTTTTGTGCATGCATCAGCAATTTCTTGTGGCGCACCGATGTAACCAATTCTCCAACCTGTCATTGCCCAAGCTTTTGATACACCATTTACTGTCACAACTTGATTGTAAATATTTTCAAATTGAGCCAAGCTTTCGTGTTTGCCACTGAAGTTGATGTGTTCATAAATTTCATCAGAAATTACAACAAGTTTTGGATGCTTTTCTATCACTTTTGACAATGCCTCTAACTCACTTTTGCTATATACCGATCCAGAGGGATTGCAAGGAGTAGAGAAGATCATCATTTTTGTTTTAGCATTGATGGCTTGTTCTAATTGTGTAGGCGTGACTTTGAAATCACTTTCAATTGTTGATTCAACAACAATAGGAGTTCCTCCAGCCAATTTAACAATTTCAATGTATGATACCCAATAAGGAGCAGGGATGATTACCTCATCTCCATTATCGATTAGACTCAAAATTACATTTGCCAAAGATTGCTTTGCACCTGTTGAAACGACAATCTGACTTTTTGAATAGTTTAGATTATTGTCTCTTTTGAATTTTTTCGAGATGCTTTCACGTAAATCATCATACCCTGGTACAGGTGTATATGTCGTGAAATTATTATTCATTGCTTCTAATGCAGCATCCTTGATAAATTGAGGTGTATGGAAATCAGGCTCTCCTAAACTAAGAGATATGATATCCTTACCTTGTGCTTTCAATTCTCTGCTCAATCTAGACATCGCTAGTGTCGCAGACTCTTCCATATTATTTAAACGGTCAGAAAATTCCAACATAAATATTGTTTTTTACAAAGCTAATTAAAGAAGTTAAATTTAAAATGTTTGTTCAACTTTTTAATTTATTATTAACGCTTCCTTGGTTTGATGTGAAAATGGCTATTTGGAATAGAAAAAAGATTTTTTTTCATTAAAAATGACTTAAAATAGCATTAAAAATGGACTTTTTTTGACATTTTTGCAAAAATCAGACGAAGAACTAAGCATGGATTTATATTATTCACTTTCAACAATGATCGTAATTGCATCATTGTTTGCATACATTAATTTGCGTTTTCTCAAGTTACCTTCTACGATTGGAATTATGTTCATTGCTCTTGTGGTATCAATTATTGCTAGAGTGTTTGGTGACCAGTTGTTCCCAAAGATGACAGAAAATTTAAATAACTTGATTAGTGGTATTGATTTTACAGAGATCTTGATGGGAGGGATGTTGAATTTCCTACTATTTGCAGGAGCGATTCACGTTCGTTTTGCGGATTTGAAAGAACAGCGAGTTCCCGTTTTAATTTTCTCTACAATTAGTGTAATCATTTCTACATTCATTATTGGTTTCTTGTTGTATTGGATTAGTCCGCTTTTGCATTTAGAAATTCCATTACTCTATTGTTTGCTTTTTGGGGCATTGATTTCGCCAACAGATCCAATTGCAGTATTGGGAATTTTGAAAAAGGCAGATGTTAGAAAGTCATTAGAAACAAAAATTACAGGTGAATCTTTATTCAATGATGGGGTAGCGGTTGTCTTGTTTGTAGTTATTCTTCAGTTGACTCAAACTCCTAATATAGATATCAATATTGGGCAAATTAGCTTTTTGTTAGCTAAAGAAGTTTTTGGTGGACTTGCTTTAGGTATGGTATTGGGGTATTCGGCTTCTAAAGCCATGAAAGCAATCGATGATTATATTGTGTCGGTATTAATAACATTGTCTGTTGTAATGGGTGGTTATATGATTGCTCACGCAACACATATTTCGAGTCCATTAGCGATGGTAGCCGCAGGATTATTTATTGGTAATTTTGGTGAAAGAACAGCAATGTCCCCTCTGACAAAAGAATATTTGTCAAAATTTTGGGAATTGCTGGATGAAATCCTAAATGCAATTTTGTTCTTATTTATTGGATTAGAATTGTTGATTATAAAGGATTTGAATGATTATTGGGTTGTGTCTTTATTCGCGATTGGAATAGTTTTATTAGCTAGATTTGTCTCTATTTGGGTTCCTTCGTTGGTTGTGCCGTTCAAGCCTAAATTATCGAGAGGGACATTGATTATGCTTGTCTGGGGAGGATTAAGAGGAGGTGTTTCCATTGCATTGGCGATTTCAGTTACAAATCCAGTTTATAAGGAATTAATTTTGGAGATGACCTATTTTGTCGTAGTGTTTTCTATTTTTGTACAAGGTTTAACTATAGGGAAGGTTTCTAAACGAGTGTTGAAACCAGGGGAGGAATAATATGATTAAAGTTCTAAGATTAGTAGCTATTGCAGAAGGTATTTCATATCTTGCATTTGCGCTTACGATGCCATTGAAATATGGTTGGAATATTGAAATGCCTAATAAAATTGTAGGCTCTGTACACGGTTTTTTGTTTGTTTTTTATTGTGTATTAGTTGTAGGAGCTGCCCTCAAGTTTAAGTGGGATATGAAAAAAACGATGATTTTATTGCTAGCATCAATCATTCCATTTGGTACTTTTTGGGCAGAGAGCAAGTATTTAAAAGAAATAAATACAGTAACAGAATGATTCGATTTTTGTTTTTGCTAATTATTCCGTTGTTCTTTTTTAGTTGTAAAAAGAGAGTTACCGATTTTATGTTAGTAGGCAAACTACAAGATAAGACATACAATAAAGGATTAGCAAATGCACGAATTGATATCTTTCAAACATCGGTTGGAAGCGCACAAACAAAATTAATTGAAACAATTTATACTGATACTGAAGGAAATTACGAAGTAAAGATTCCTAGAACTCAATTTGTTTCTTTGAAGCTTTCAATCCATAAAGATGGATATTTTGAAGATGAGCGCACTGTGAATTTTAGTGAGTTATCTGTAAAGAATGAAAATCGCTTCGATTTCGATGTGTATGGTTTGTCTTGGGTGAAAATTCGATTGTATCACCAAGATTCTCAAGATACTAAGTTTGATATCGTTAAATCGATAGGAAAAAAGAACTGCCAAGCATGTTGTCCTGATACCTATCAACAATTTGTAGGTAAGGTAGATACTTTTTTAATTTGTCCGAACAATGCAAATTCACTTTATGAAGTCACTTATTTTAAGTTGTATACATCATTTAGTGGTACGAAGAGTGTTGTAACGTCTCATATGGATACATCTTTAATCGAATTAAATTACTAATTATATCCATACTTTAGCTCCTTCTGAGCAGTTTTTACAGATTGATATCTCGTTTCTGTTCTTGAGGATATTTTGTCTAAATGCGTTGTATTTTTCTGAATTCCAGATTTGACTGAAGTTATTGTTTTCTAATCGGCCTAACTGAAAGGAAGCATCCTTGTCGAAACAGCAGGGAACCACTCGTCCGTCCCACGTGAATACACAACTCGACCACATTCTCCAGCAGTGATTTCCCAATTTCCATTTTAATCGGTATGTTCCGTCTTTTTGCTTTTTATAACGAGCATATTTTGAATTTTCTGGAATTAATGGATTTCCATGCTCATAGTCGTAAACTTGTGCTGACTTCAATCTTACTTCGTCAGCACCCATCTCTTTTCCGAGCTGAATTATCTGATCAATCTCATGTTCATTTTGTTTGACAACGAGGAATTGAAAAATGACATGAGGTGTTGCTGATTTTAATTCTTTTTTTGCTTCAATTATGTGTTTGGCTCCTTCAAGAACTTTATTTAGATTGCCATGAACTCGGTAGTTTGTATAAGTTTCTTCTGTCAATCCATCAATTGAAATGATGAGTCTGTCCAATTTTGATTCGACAATATTTTTTGCTGTTTGTTTAGATATAAAATGTCCATTTGTCGAAGTTGCAGTGTAAATTTTCTTTTCTTTGGCTTGTTTAATTAAATCAAGAAAGTTTGGATTTAAAAATGGCTCTCCTTGAAAATAATAATTGATATAAAATACGTGTTTGTGAACCTGATTCAAGATTTGTTCATTCAACTGCGTTGTGAGTTTTCCGGTTGGTCGTGTAAATTGTTTTAAACCACTTGGGCATTCGGGACAACCTAAATTACAAGCTGTTGTAGGTTCAATGCTTAATGAAAAAGGTTTACCCTGATGAAAGTTGAACTTAAACCATTTAGCTATAAAATAACTTGATTTTAAGCGAAATAGATTAGCTATTCGAATTAAATTCAAATGCGAAGCAATGTTCAGAGCGTCTTTAATCTTATTCACGAGGTAAAATTACGTTAAATATTACTTTTATTGGATTTAGCTATCAATAAAAAACTGATTTGCAAATGATACATTTCTCAATCTTTTAGGGGACTTTGGGTAATTGTAAGTGATTGACATTAAAAAAATAACATTTTTTGTGTAGATATTTTTAAAATAATTTATTACCTTACTCGTACTATTTATTGGATTATTTACCACAGAAAACAACAATACCATGAGACAACTAAAGATAGCAAAGCAAGTAACAAATA
Organism: Taishania sp.; assembly: GCA_035305395.1. GTDB lineage: Bacteria > Bacteroidota > Bacteroidia > Flavobacteriales_D > Crocinitomicaceae > Taishania. The sequence goes on from DATGOZ010000388.1 coordinate 6,527, forward strand.
GAGAGACAGCCTCTCTAGACAAGTACTTGCAGGAAATTGGTAGAGTTGATTTGGTATCTGCTGATGAAGAAGTTGAACTTGCTAAAAGGATAAGAGAAGGGGATAGAGCTGCGCTTGAGCGCTTAACGAAAGCAAATTTGCGTTTCGTTGTTTCAGTTTCTAAGCAATACCAAAATCAAGGTTTATCTCTTTCTGATTTAATCAACGAAGGGAATATGGGTTTAATTAAGGCAGCTGAACGTTTTGATGAAACGAGAGGTTTTAAATTCATTTCCTATGCCGTTTGGTGGATTCGTCAATCTATTTTGCAAGCATTGGCAGAGCAGGCTAGAATTGTGCGATTACCATTGAATAAAATAGGTACAATTAATCGTATAAATCGTGCATTTTCAGAGTTAGAACAAAGGTATGAACGTGTTCCTACCGCTGAAGAATTGGCAGAATATTTGGAATGTAGTGTAAATGATGTGCAACAGTCATTGATTAATTCAGGTCGGCATGTTTCGATGGATGCTCAATTAGTTGAGGGAGACGAAAGTTCATCTAGTTTATATGACGTATTGCCGAATGATTCACTACCTACACCAGAGGACGGATTGGCTATAGAATCGTTGCGCAAAGATATCGAACGTTCATTATCAACACTTACTTCACGTGAAGGAGATGTAGTGAGAATGTACTATGGCTTAAATGGAAGAGCTCCATTGACATTGGAAGAGATTGGAGAGCGCTTCGATTTAACTCGTGAACGTGTTCGTCAGATTAAAGAAAAAGCTATTCGTCGGTTGAGACATACTTCTAGAAGCAAAATGTTGAAGTCATATCTAGGTTAAGCGGGATCAACATCAATTACTACTTTAATTGCCTTGTGTTTGGGTAATGCATAGAATTGTGCTACTGTTTCACTGAGTATTTCTTTAACTTTGCTGTCTGGAGCTTCTCGTTCGATTTTCAATTTGATTTGTTTCAAATAATTGTTCTGAATTCTTCGAATAACTGGAAATTCAGGGCCAAGTACTCTTTCTTTGAAAACTTCTTTCAAAGTAGATGCTAGCGTATTAGAAGCAGAATCAACGAGGTTTTGATCTGGATGTTTTAAGGTAATATTGATGATCTTATAGAATGGAGGATAGAAATAATTTTTTCGCTCCATAATTTCAGCGTTGTAAAATCCTTTGTAATCGTGTTGGTGAACCTTTTGGATCACCCAATGGTCAATATCTCCCGTTTGAATAATTACCTTACCCCTTTCTTTATCGCGACCAGCTCGACCTGCAACTTGTGACATTAATTGGAAGCTGCGTTCAAACGCTCTAAAATCGGACATGTTGAGCATTAAATCAGCATCTAAAATTCCAACTAAAGTAACGTCTTTGAAATCCAATCCTTTTGAAACCATCTGAGTTCCAATCAGAATGTCAATTTTACGATCTGCAAAGTCATTCAATATGTTTTCGTATGCGTTCTTGTTGCGTGTTGTATCTAAATCTAATCGTTGGATTGTTGCATTCGGAAAAATAATACTTAAATCATCTTCAATTTTCTCTGTTCCAAATCCAAGCATTTTCAAACGAGTACTTCCACATGCTGCACAGGTACCAACAGGAGGTTGAACATAGCTACAATAATGGCACTTTAAGGAATTTGTATGTTTGTGATAGGTTAGTGTAACATCACAATTTGTACATTTTGGTGTCCAATGGCAAATCTCGCACATCCATAGAGGAGTGTAACCTCTTCGGTTTTGAAATAAGATAATTTGTTTTTTATTTGCTAAAGTTTCCTTAATGTGTTCAATTAGGAAGTTCGAGAAATCTCCTTGAATTGTTTTTTGTATGCGCGCTTTTCGCATATCTGCACACAAAATTTCGGGTAATTGTACTCCACCATATCTTGAATTTAATTCGACAAGACCGTATTTGTCGTTTAAAGCATTGTAATACGTTTCGATTGCTGGAGTTGCAGAACCTAGGAGAACTTTTGCATTGTGCAATTTAGCCAAAACCAATGCAGCATCTCTAGCATTATAGCGTGGAGAAGGATCATATTGCTTAAACGAACTTTCATGCTCTTCATCTACGATGACTAATCCCAAATTTTTGAAAGGTAAAAAAATAGAAGACCTTGCTCCGATGATTAACCTAAACCTATTGGGATTATCATGCAGTACATTGTTCCATATTTCAACGCGTTCATTTTGGTTGAATTTTGAATGATATACACCAATTTGTTCACCAAAATAAGCTGATAGTCGCTGAATTAACTGTGTTGTTAATGCTATTTCAGGAAGCAAGAAAAGTATTTGTTTTCCTTGTTCTAATTGTTCTTTAATTAGTTTAACGTATATCTCCGTTTTTCCAGAACCTGTTACCCCAAATAAGAGTGTAACAAAATGTTTTTGGAAAGACTCTATGATTTGCTTGTATGCTGTTTCTTGTGCTTCAGAAAGCGGTTTGATCTCTCGCTCGTTAGCATCAAGTTCTTTTAAACGACTAATTTCAAGTTTTTCGATAATGATGTATCCATTTTTGTCTAATGTAGAAATTGTTGAATTGGATATACCTTTTTCAATCAATTGTTTTTTTGAGATAAACTCGTTTTTAGTTTCGTGCTTGTGTTGAAGAATTGTAAGAATTGCTTCTAGTTGAGTTTGTTTACCCTTGTTTGCTTCTAAAGATTGGATTACATCATTTAAATCATCTTCTGAAAATACAGGATTGATTGCAACAAAACTCTCCTTTTTGGGAGTGTATTTCTGATTGAGTTCTTCTTTTGTGATGATTAACCCTTTATCAATTAATTTTTTGATGATAGGATGAACATTTTTGATTGCTAAGATTTCAGAAATTTCTTTGAGAGTGAGTTCTTCTCTTAGAGTCAGGCTGTCAATTAATGTCTGTTCCTTTTCGTTTAAAGCACCATTGGAACTATAATCAGGGTGAAGTAAGATTTTTGTTTCGCTTGCAAGCTTAAAATTAGCCGGTAGAGCGACATTTAGTACATCTCCAATTGGAGCCATGTAGTATTTGGCAATCCATTTCCAAAATGCATATTGTTGTCCAGTAATAATTGGCTGTTCATCTAGAATATATTCGATGTATTTTGCTTGATATTCTTTTGGAATATTTTCATGTATCTTGGTTACAATTCCCGTATATAATTTTGACTTACCAAATGGAACGACTACTCGAACACCTTCTTTGATAAAATCATTCATCTCAAAAGGTACACGATAGGTAAACTCTTGATGTATTGGAATGGGTAGAATTATATCCGCAAAGAGCGTTTTTCTTTCATCCATTTGTAAGTTGAGCGGGATATTAGAATTGATTAATTACAATACCAAGTTTCC
>DATGOZ010000389.1:0-2533 GCA_035305395.1 Taishania sp.
AGTTGAAAAATTCAAAAAAGTTTTTGCCCAATAATAAAACAAAACCTGAATCATGAACGAAATTATTTGTCCCAATTGTAATAAAGCTTTTCAAGTTGACGAAGCTAGTTTTGCACAAATATTAAAACAAGTACGCGATCACCAATTTGAAGAAGAATTACAAAGCAGACTAGAATTACTTGAAAAAGAAAAGGCTAGTGCAATTCAACTTACTGAAGCTGCATTGAAAAACAAATTTCAAGAGATATTAGCTCAAAAGGACAAAGAGTTAATCGAACTAAAAGCGAAAAAAGAACAAGAACTTGCTGAACTTTTAGCAAAAAAAGAAGCTGAATTAATTGCTACTCAATCAAAATTGGCGAATGCAGAAACAGAAAAACAACTAAGCATCAACCAAGCAATAAAAGCTTTGGAAGATGAAAAAAATAAGTTGATTCACGAATTATCCAAAAGCAAACTCGAACAAGAATTGCACGAAAAAGCGTTAAAAGAAAAATTTCAAGCTGAAATTCGTACAAAAGAAGACATCATTCGTTTGAAGGATGAAGAAATTGCTTTAAGAAAAGAAATGAAGCTCAAGCTATCAACCAAAATGATTGGAGAAACACTCGAGCAACATTGTGAGTATGAATTCAACAGACTGAGAGCAACTGCTTTCCCTCGTGCTTATTTTGAAAAAGATAACGACGCTAGATCTGGTAGCAAAGGTGACTTTATCTATCGTGAGCATGACGAACATGGGAATGAAATCATCTCCATCATGTTCGAAATGAAAAACGAAGGAGACGAGACTGCATCTAAGAAAAAAAATGAAGACGTCTTCAAAGAATTAGATAAAGACAGAAATGAGAAGAAATGTGAATACGCTGTTCTTGTAACGCTTTTAGAATCTGAAAGTGAATTGTACAACAATGGAATTGTCGATGTCTCTCACCGCTACCCTAAAATGTATGTTGTACGACCGCAATTCTTCATTCCAATCATTACACTTTTGAGAAATGCCGCCATGAACTCCATGCAATATAAAGCTGAACTTAACATGATGCGCAATCAAAACATTGATATCACCAATTTTGAAGAAAGTATTCAAAGTTTCAAAGAAAGCTTCGGTCGAAACTACGAATTGGCAAGTCGTAAGTTTAAAACTGCAATTGATGAAATTGACAAAACAATCATTCACCTTCAAAAGACCAAGGACGCTTTACTTTCTTCTGAAAATAATTTGAGAATTGCAAACGATAAAGCAAATGATTTAACGATTAAAAAACTGACAAAAGGAAATCCAACAATGATTGCCAAATTCGAAGCTCTCAAGAAATCGAAAGAAGATCAGAATAATTTAGAATAATTAGAGTAAAAAGGGTCGCAAAAATGCGACCCTTTCTTATTATGCAATAGCTAATTTCGCCATTTTAGAACCATCAAACTTCGATTTTGCATATTCGACAGTTACTTTAAATTCTTTTTCTGTACTTGTTGGCAACTCAAACATCGCTTCATTTAAAATCGCCTCACAAATAGAACGCAATCCTCGAGCTCCCAATTTAAACTCAATTGCTTTGTCAACAATGAAATCTAGCGTTTTTGAATCAAAACTCAATTTGATGCCATCTAATTCAAACAATTTGACATACTGCTTGACTAACGCATTTTTTGGTTCAACCAAAATTCTTCTAAGTGCAGGTGCATCTAATGGCTCCAAATAAGTCAACACAGGAAAACGTCCAATTAACTCTGGAATCAATCCAAATGTCTTGATATCTGTAGGATTTACATAACGCAAAAGACTTTCTCCAGAAACACGCTCTTCGTCGTTTGAAGAGAAACCAATTGTTTGACGATTCACACGACTTGCAATCATTTTTTCGATTCCGTCAAAAGCTCCCCCACAGATGAATAAGATGTTTTTAGTATCAACTTGAATCATTTTTTGCTCAGGATGTTTACGTCCTCCTTGTGGTGGCACGTTAACAATACTTCCTTCCAACAATTTCAATAATGCTTGTTGAACTCCTTCTCCAGAAACATCTCGTGTAATAGATGGATTATCGCTCTTACGTGCAATTTTATCAATCTCATCAATGAAAACGATTCCTCTTTCAGCAGAAGGTACGTCATAATCTGCTGCTTGTAACAAGCGAGATAAAATTGATTCGACATCTTCACCAACATAACCCGCTTCAGTCAAAATCGTAGCATCTGCAATGCAAAATGGTACATTCAACATCTTTGCAATTGTTTTTGCCAATAAAGTTTTTCCTGTACCTGTGCGACCTACCAAGATCACATTCGACTTTTCAATCTCTACTTCATCAGCAGTTTCAGGTTGAGACAAACGCTTGTAGTGATTATAGACAGCAACTGACAATACTTTTTTAGCATCGTCTTGTCCAATGACATATTCATCAAGACGATTTTTAATTTCAATTGGTTTCAAAATGTTCAACTCAGCCAATTCTGACTGTTGTTGATATTTATTACCAAATTCATTTTTAACTATAAGATGCGCCTGTTCTACACAGCTCGGACAAAT
>DATGOZ010000390.1:0-2819 GCA_035305395.1 Taishania sp.
AAAATACTCTGGACTTTGAGAATATACTTTTGCAGAGCAACTATCCGCACTTGTTACGCATCCTTCGCAAATCACTACTAAATTGATATTTGCGACACCCGATAAACGTGCTTTTACGTCACATATTGTTAAATCCATCAAATTAGGGACTAAAATTGTTTCCCCTTCACTGCTTTTTCCGACTATTAATGTGATTGTAGAGCCAATTGCAATTTTTTGTTTTTCTGAGGTTGGTTTCCCGTTATAAAGCTGTTGAATAACCGCTCCATTAGATTCAATAGAAGGTTTGTATTCAATTTTGTATTTTAATCCCCTACTTTTTAAAATGTTTTCTGCGAATCGTTGTGATTTGTCAATACAGTTAGGGACTTCGATTAGCTGACTTTTCTTAGATAGCTTAACACGAATGATACGACCTGCTTTTACAAAAACCTTTGATAAATCTGACGGGACTGGATCTTGTTGAAGAATTGTTCCATCTGGCTTAGTAGGGTCGTAAACACTTTCTGAAATTTCGTAAGTCAATCCTTTTTGACTCAAAATTGAACCAATTTCCTTTTCATTTTTACCAATTAAATTTGGAACGGTTACTTTTTCACCATGGTCAGTAGTATAATTGAGATACATATTCATTCCAAATACAACTACTACGTACGTCAAGATAATTAGTCCCAAATTGATTAGGAATTTTTTACTGACTACAAAATTTTTAATTTTCGTTCCTATGCTCATTAATCGAAGGTTTGTAAATCGCAAACAAATATACTATTTCTGATTAAATAGAAAGGATTATTAGATGATTCTCAAAGATATTTCTGGAAGTTGTTTGTGTCTGTTTTTAACATTTTATTTAGAATTGTTCAATATTTTTTTTGTAAGAATGTCAGTTTCACGATTTGAAATTCTATATTTGCGACTTTGTAAATAATTTAAACGAAATTAACCAATATGCGTAATAGAGGATTTTTCTGGTTTTTGACGATTTTATTAGTCGTTATTTCAATTTATCAGGTATCTTTTACATTCGTTTCTAACTCTGTAGAAAAGAAAGTAGAAAAAGAAGTTGATAATGAACTTCAAGACTACAAAGAATTAGCTAGTAAAACCGGAGATACAATCATTATTGATGGTATTCTGATTGACTTCAGAAAACCGGAAGGAGAAGAGAATGCTCGTACAGCACTTATCAGCAAAAAGCTTAAAGAAAAAGGAGACTCTCCAGTTTATCCTGTGTTAGGTTCTTCTTTCTCAACGGTTAAAAAACGCTCAATGGCGTTTGGTCTTGATCTTGTTGGGGGGATGTCTGTTACCATGGAAATCAATATTCCTGAAATGGTAAAAAGCTATGCTAGAAGTGAAAGAGACTCCAAATTCAAGAAAGTTTTTGATGCTGCTAAAGGTGAGTATAGTGTAAAAGGAGGTGATTTTATTCAGATTTTTTACAATAAGCACAAACAAATCAACAAAGACGTTCCGTTTGTAAATCTTTTCTCATTGTTGGATAACGAAGAGTTGAACATCAAATCTACTGATGAGCAAGTATTGAAATTCTTGAGAGATCGTGTTAAGTCTTCAATGAATGGTATTGAAGAAATTATCGACCGTCGTGTAAACCAATTCGGAGTTTCTCAACCAAATATTCAAAAAGATGAGCAAAACAACAGATTGTATGTTGAGTTGCCAGGTGTTCAGGATGAGAAAACTGTAGCAAACCAATTACAGTCTACTGCAAACTTACAGTTCTTTGAAACATATACAGGACAAGAAATCGCAAGAAGCTGGGCTGATGCAGTTACATTGTCAACAAAGAAAGAAACTGTAGAAACGAATGAAACTGAAGAGGCGGATAGCTTGGAAACACTTTCTTTAGATGATTTAGGAGATTTAAGTAATACAGGTGTTAAAGGATTGGGTGAGTTGATTGTTCCACTAGGAGACAACCCATTCATCGCATTTGCTACGATGGATAACCGTACATTGGTTGATCAGATTTTAGCAAGAGCTGACATCAAAAACTTGTTTCCAGATGATTTGAAGTTCATGTGGTCTTCTGATCCTGAAAAAGTGGACAAGCAACAAGGGTACTTCTTATATGCAGTTAAAATTCCTGCAAACGGTAAAGCTCGCGTAGGTGGTAAGGATATCCAAAAAGCTATGGCTGATGTTAACGACAGAGGTCAAAGAACAGTTAATTTGAGAATGACTGCAGAAGGTGCTGAAAAATGGGCCTTGATGACAGGAGAAAATATTGGAAAAGCTGTTGCTATTACAATGGATAACATTGTTTACAGTGCACCAATCGTGCAAAATGCAATTCAGCAAGGAAATACGGAGATTACAGGTAACTTCTCATTCGAAGATGCAACAAAATTTGCTGGGTTGTTGAATGGTGGTGCTTTACCTGCTCCATGTGTAATTAAAGAACAAGTAAAAGTTGGACCAACTGTAGGTAAGGAAAATGCTAAAGGAAGTATGATTTCTTTCGCTATTTCATTAGTGTTGGTATTACTTTATGTGATTTTCTACTACGGTAAAGCAGGACGCGTTGCAAGTATCGTATTGTTAGCAAATATCTTGTTCATCTTTGGTACACTTGCTTCGTTCGGTGCGGTATTGACTTTAGCAGGTATTGCGGGTATCGTATTATCATTTGCGATGGCGATTGATGCAAATGTCTTGATTTATGAGCGTGTTCGTGAAGAATTATCAGCAGGAAAAGATCAAGCAACAGCGATTAGTGATGGATTTAAAAAATCATTATCTCCAATTATTGACTCTAACTTGACTTCATTGATTACGGCAATTGTATTGAAAGTCTT
>DATGOZ010000391.1:0-6123 GCA_035305395.1 Taishania sp.
TGTTTGTGCTAAATCGCGAATCGTGTGAATACCAATTCCCGTAAGAGCTTCAAAAGATGCTTTACCCAAAAATGGAATCTTGCGAATGGAAAGTGGATTCAGAAAAGTCCGAACTTGCTGCTGTTCAATATGCATTTTGCCATTGGGTTTTCCCTCTCCTGTAGCAATTTTTGCAACAGTTTTATTCACTGAAAGTCCAAAACTGATTGGCAACCCCGTTTCTTTTGTGATGAGTTCAGTGAGTTCATTAGTCCACTTGTAATTGCCAAAAAACTTATCCATTCCAGTAATATCGAGATAAAATTCATCGATACTTGCTTTCTCAAATAGGGGTGCCCGTTCAGCAATGATTTGTGTTACAGATTTGGATAATTTAGAATACAATTCCATATTCACATTAACGACAGTCGCTTGTGGACAAAGTCTCAATGCTGCTTTCACAGGCATGGCACTTCTCACACCAAATTTGCGAGCCTCATAGGAGCAGGACGACACCACACTTCTTTCTGAATTGCCACCAATAATCAACGGAATTCCATTCAAACGCGAATCTACCAATCGCTCACAAGAAACGAAAAAGCTATCCAAATCCATATGTACGATTGCGCGATCCATCTCAACAAAGTTAAATTGAATTTGATTAAATTAAAACTCTTTATATGCTTATTTTTTAATCAAACCAAAACAAGCCTGTTTTCAAATAAAATTGTACATTTATCAACAGATAATGATTTGAATGATTGATACTACGTTTCCAATAGAACTAACTTTTGTCTATGCCGAATTAAATCTGATTGCATTTATCGCACTTCTAGCTTTTGTTCTCTATAGTGCTCGAGATTTCAAATGGACTCGAGGCAAGTTCCCTCAGAATTTAAGTTTCACCAAAGACAATTTGACACTTGCATACATGGCAATGACTACAGGATTCATTTTCCTTGATCGACGTTATGAAGCGGTGAAGAAAAAGATGTTACGACAATTCATTGCGCGCAAGTACAAAGCAATGCCCAAGCGTTTTGATCACTATCTGGAGTTGTTTTTAGATCGTCCGATGCACCCTGTATCAGTAGCAACATGGATAAGCAAACATGCCAAGCAAGGAACAAAAGATGAACTCGTTGAATTTTTAGTTCGTTTATGCATGGTAGACGGAACATTCAACAAACGAGAATATGATGCTTTGCGAATCATTGCCCGCCAATTCAGCATTGATCCAAATAAGCTAGATCGATGGATAGAAATGAATCGAACACACAAACAAACATCAGGACGTTCATCTCAGCAGCAACATGCACAACAAAGAGCAACAGTAACTACTTCGCTTCGTGCACAACATGCACGTGTATTAGGAGTAAGCGAAAATGCTAGTCCACAAGAAATCAAAGCGCGGTACAGAGCATTAGCAAAAATGTATCATCCAGATCGTTTTTCGCGTGAATCAAAAGAAACGCAAGAAGAAGCACATACACGTTTTCTTGAAATCCAAAAGGCGTATGAGTTTTTCCAAAATTAGTCCGCTTTAATTGTAGCTTGCCAGTATGCAAAAGTTTTTACCGAGCCACCATCTAGATTAATTGTATATAAAAAGAGTTTAAATCAAATGTACTCATTATTTAGCACTCTTTTATATAAAAAACAAAAAGCGACTCATTGCTAAATCGCTTTACCCTCAGTGTCAATTAGGGTTAGTAATCAAAACTCAAACACAATTCCTAATGAAGGAACAATTGTTGCTGCTCTTTGATTAATAATATATGGAATTGCATTGCTTCCATCCGTTGCTATTGGATTGCCATCTGTTGTAGCAAAACCTGAATTATCTTCATTTCGTTGGAATGTAAATCTTGGTGCGTAAGGTGTTTTATACAAGAATACATTCTGGAAGTCTAAATACAATCCTAAACTTGTTTTCTTGAAATTGAATTTTTTATCAATTCTTAAATCCAACTGGTGAAAGAAAGGTAAACGTTCACTGTTCAACTTGTCATAATCCAAAACGCCTGAACCTGTTGTCATGTAGTACGCTTGAGACAATGCCAAATCAAACGGCGTATATGGCTGACCTCCGGCAATGCGGTACTTCGCCCCGATCTCCCATCCTTTCTTGAATTTGTATCCCAACGTAGTTGAAATGACATACCCATAGTCCCAAGAAGATGAACGAAACAGGCCATCCATTCCTGTAAATTCTGATTTGTACAACGTTGCACTAACTACATAAAATAAATTCTTAACCAATTTCTGTTGAACATAGGCTTCGACCCCATACACGCGACCTTTCCCAATAGATTGATATACTTCATTACCAATTGCATTGTAGTCAGAACCGATGTTCGCCATTGAAATTCCAGTAACTGCCGACACTGGGTAATCACGGTAATCTTTGTAAAATGCTTCAAAAGTCACACGGAAATCGTTTCGCGGCAAGAACTGTGTTCCTATCGTGTAGTGAATGGATTGAATATAATCTAAATCTTTATTTTTCAAATCATTGCTTATATCTCTATATCCCAAAGCTGTGTAAGGAGCCATTTTGTAATAACTTCCTACAGAACCTGAGATATTCCATTTCTGATTGAACGCATATGACATGGAAAAACGTGGCGACAATGTTTTCAATGGGTTCAGTCCAGTTGTTGTAAATGTATTCATATCCGTGCGCAAACCAGCTGAAATCAATAACGACTCTTTAAAGAGGTATTTACTAACGTGTCCATAAGCCCCCATTTTGAAGAAGTCAATTGCAGTTGCTGTACTAAATGAAATTGCTGGAATTGTATTTCCCAACGAGTCTTTTGCTTCGGCTTGAACAGTATTGAAAATCGAAGCATCATACTTCACATATTGACCACTTGCTCCATAAGAAATTTTCCATCCTTTCTTGAAGTGATTGAAATCAACACGCAACTTATTTTCCGTTTCGTGACTTCCAGATTCAAACAATTTCGGACCTTCTTTCGTTGAATTATCTCCGTAACGGGTTGCTCCATTATAAAACATATTTCGACTCAGCGCAACAGTAAAGAAACCATCTTTGTACAATCTTTTTAACGAACCGCCAACAGTATAATTCCACTGATTCAATAATGGATTTGACCGCAAAATGTATTCATTTTCAGGTGATGTCTCTTTCGTTGAAGTCAATCGAAATTTGTCTATTGCCCCTAAACCGATGAAATTCAATTCTGTTTTATTGTCAATTTTATGATTGATTTTGTATTGAAAATCCCAATAATCTGGTCGAATTGGTAAATCCAACAAATTAAACAAAAAAGCCAAATAAGACCTTCTTGCTGATGCCATGTAAGTAGTCTTTTTACCCATTGGTCCCTCAATCATAGCTGCAACTTCACTTCCTGACAAACGGAAGTTTCCACCAAACTTGTCTGGATTCCCATTGCGCTGTTTAATTACAATTGTAGAAGCCAATGCATTGTCGTATCGACTATCAAATGCAGAAGAAGTCAACTGTACGTCACTAATAAATGAAACGTTCAACAAACCTGTTGCTCCCCCACTCGCTCCTTGTGTTTGAAAGTGATTCAAAACCGGAATTTCAATCCCATCCAAATAATACACATTTTCGCTTGGTCCACCACCTCGAACAATGATATCATTTCGATTCGGAGTTGTTCCCCCTGCTACTCCTGGCAATACCTGCAATACTTTCGATACATCATAATTCCCACCTGGATTCACCTTAATTTCATCTGCAGTCAACTTTTGTGTTGCTAGAGGTGTTACCATATCCGTTGCTCGAGCAGTTTTAGCCATTGAAACAACCACCTCATCCAAATCTTCTGATGTAACTTCCAAATTTACTTCAATCATCTGTGCATTTCCAGAAACAACATTCACATTGAATTGAACAAAATCTTTGTAACCAAAATAATTCGCCTTCAATGTATAGCGACCTACGGGAACTTGCATTTGAAAATTACCATCCAAATCAGTTTGAGCCACAATACTATCTATACCCAAAAGATATACTTTAGCTCCAATCAATTGCTCTTGTGTATTGGCATCCTTAACAACACCATAAACCCTTCCTTGATTTTGTGAAAACGATAAAAGTGGTACAATTACAAACAAAATAAGTGACAAATAATTCATGAAATGAAGTTTTTGGTACAAATGTACACCATTTTATTTAACTTTGACAAAATAAAGTAATTTTATTCCGTAATGGATCGATTTGAACTGACACAACTTTTAATTCAGAAAGTAGATGAGTACGCTAAAGGCAAAGAAGATGGCTCCAATTTGTCTTTAGAGGACTTCATTTTACATCTAAAAAGTGAGCGCCCACTCGATTCGTACAAAAACACACTTTTGGTTGAGCATGCATATCCAGAGGAACAAAGAGTGCATCACAGGCCAAACAACATCGAGCGCATTATTTCACAACACCTTCTTATTCTTTACCGTTACATTAAGTTTTATTCGAAGCACGTATTTGTTGACAGTAAAATCAGATCTGTAGAAGATTTTGGAATCATCATGACGGTTTTGCAACACAATCAAATTTCAAAATCAGATCTCATCAAGAGAAACATAATCGAAAAAAGTAGCGGAATTGAAATCATCAATAGATTGATTAAACAAGGGCTATTATTCCAGAAAGACAACCCGAACGACAACAGAAGTCAACTCATCTTTTTATCAGATGCAGGTCGAATGGAAGTTTTTAAACTCTTCGAAAAAATGGAAACACTAGGTTACATTGCAACGGGTGAACTTTCAGAAGCACAAAAATATCAGCTTGCAGATATATTAAAGCAATTAGACACCTTTCATTTTGCCAATTACACCAACAAAAAACTAAAGGATCTGAAAGATTATTTACCGAAGAAATAAATCAAAAATTCAAATCCAAAACTTCAAGCAACTTGTCTGGCATTGTATTATTTAACCAAGGCTCAGAAGTATCAAATGTATGTGCTGTGTCTTTTATTAAATAAAACCTGCCATTTGTCCATTTTGCTACCAATTCACCTTCAATAGGCAATACAGAAACATCGTTTTCTCCATGATACACAAAAACAGGTTTATTCAATTGCTTACAAACTTGTTCAATATTCAATTCATCTTGATACTTTAAAAATTCTTCGTATTGACAGAAGTAATGTGGCATTTCTTGTCCCGTTCTACCATTTTTTCGGTAATAAACTCCATCAATATTCCATTTTTCCAATTCCTCTCCTTTCGGAAAACGATTTTCAATCGATGAAATGGGTGCTAGACAATGAATTTCTGTTACTCGAGTATCCAATCCGGCTAAAAGGACAATTCCACCACCTCGAGAATGACCCATTAATCGAAATTTGGAATAACCATGCTCTTTTTGTAGATGATCTAAAAACAAACGAACATCACTCAATTCTTGAAAATATCCACCATTGCCAAATCGTTCCAAATCTGCAAATTCAGTTGGTTTATCCAAAGTCGTACCATTCGAAGTTAAATTCAATTTAGCTACAGTATAACCGCGAAAAGCCAATTCTTCACACATCAAATTCCATGCACCCCAATCTTTGTAACCCATGTATCCGTGTACAAAAACCGTCAGAACATCAGAATGCATTTCAGATTCAAAAAGATCATACAATCCTTCTCGATTGGTATAACCGGTATAAACTAAATTTATTCTATTCATTATTCAAAGATATTGAATTATCAAACTTTTTAGAACTTCGTAAATATTCAACGTGTAAAATATTTGCACGAAACCAATTATTAGATTACATTCAACGAAATAAATATCACTAATAATGAGAAGATTAAACTTAATAACTTCAATTTTATTGCTGATTTTGATATTTTGTAATTGTACGGTGGAAAAAAGATTGTATACCAAAGGCTGGAATATACAACGTTTACAATCCAACAATATTAATTCGAGAGCTAAGAATCAAAATGAAACATTTTTCAGTGAAGGTGAACCCATAAACGATTCAGCCTACACAACCAATGACTTGGCTATGGTAAGTAATCCAGACCAACAGACGGAAACCATTGCTAACATCGATGAATACAATACATTAAAAATCCACTCAATTTCGCTTAACAATTTTAATTCCTCAACTAGCAAGCTGGCGAAAGAAGTAAAAGAAAATTATT
>DATGOZ010000392.1:0-2023 GCA_035305395.1 Taishania sp.
GCAATCATATCACCTCCACCTTGATATGGCGGCATCGCATTCAAAATCTCTTCTTTTCCATATAAAGCTCCAGCTCCGGTTGGACCAAAAACTTTGTGACTAGAGAACACAAAGAAGTCGCAATCTAATTCTTGTACATTCACTGGAACATGTTGAACAGACTGTGCTCCGTCAATTAAAACTTTTGCACCAACTGCATGTGCTTTGTCTATAATCTCTTTAATCGGATTGATAGTCCCAAGGGTATTACTGATATGCGTAACAGCAACCAATTTAACGTCGGTAGTCAACAATGTTTCGAAAGCTGCCATATCCAACTCCCCATTATCCAAGACAGGGATAACTTTCAAGTTCAAACCTTTTCTTTCGCATAACATTTGCCATGGAACGATGTTAGAATGGTGTTCCATACCGCTAATGAGGATTGAATCACCCTTTGTCAACAATTCTCCATAGCAAAATGCCACAAGGTTGATCCCATCCGTTGTACCTTTTGTAAAGATGATTTCGTGTTCATGTTTCGCATGAATAAACTGCTGAACAGTTTTTCGTGCCTTCTCATACGAATCTGTCGCTTGCTGACTCAAAAAATGCACCCCACGGTGGATGTTCGCATTTTCAGCTTCGTAGTAGTGCTTAATTGCATCAATTACCACCTGTGGCTTTTGAGCTGTTGCACCATTATCAAAATAAACCAATGGTTTACCATAAACTTTGGTATTCAATGCTGGAAATTGCTTGCGAATTTCAGCTAAATCAAATGCTGTCTTTTGTATCTCAACCATAATATGCCACAAAGTTACAAAATCCCTTTGTTTCGATTCATTCTAAATAAGAAAAATGTTTTGGTGAAGAAATGGAATACACTATTAATAAACCGAAAAACATAACAAAACACGATAAATATCCTGTATCACTATATATATCAATTCAAAATCGATTATTTTATTAAATTCTATCAAACTGATTTCCAGTTGATTAATGTAATTTAACAAAATTTCATAGTACTCTGTATTACATAATACCATTTAATGTATATATCTTTGTCAAAAAAAGTATTATATGAATGTCGAGAATACACAAGCACAGATGCGCAAGGGAATCCTGGAATACTGTATTCTAGCAATTCTGAAAAAACGAGAAGCATATCCTTCTGAAATACTAGAGGAAATGAAGAGTGCAAAATTGATCGTCGTTGAAGGAACTCTTTATCCTTTACTCACGCGACTCAAAAATGCAGATCTCCTCAATTACAGATGGGAAGAATCTCCTTCAGGTCCGCCTAGAAAATATTATTCCATTACGGAAACAGGAAAAGATTTTTTGCAGCAATTAAATACCACATGGGAAGAATTGAGTACTGCAATTGATAAAATAACCAAGTAATAAAATGAACATGAACAAGACAACTTCTATACACATACAAGGATTTCCTTTCATCATTGAGGAAATTGCTTATACACGATTGGAAAACTATATCAAACGCCTTAAGTCTGCTTTGGCTGGTCAAGAAGGTGCTGATGAAATCATCGAAGATATCGAATTGAGAATCGCTGAATTGTTTACTTCAAAAACAAGTTCAACAAAACAAGTAATTGACGACAACGATGTAATCGATGTATTGAACACGCTTGGTGATCCGAAAGAGTATGCTGACAATCCAGAGGATGCTCATGCAAGCACAGAGGAAACATATTCAAACAGTCAACAAACTTACGAACGCAGATTGTATCGTGACACAGAAAACGGATACATCGGAGGGGTTTGTTCTGGATTAGCTAGCTATTTCAATATCGATCCAACAATCATTCGTTTGATTTGGGTCGCTGCTTTCTTAATTGGAGGTGTTGGATTCTTACTATACGTTGTATTGTGGATTGTCATCCCGAAAGCGTCTTCATCAATTGATCGTTTGAAAATGAAGGGTAAACCAATCAATGTCGATTCTGTCAAAGAAGAAGTTGAACGAACAGCAAAAAATGTGTCTGAAAAATCAAGACAATTTGCAAATCAAGTTAAATCA
>DATGOZ010000393.1:0-3256 GCA_035305395.1 Taishania sp.
ACCTCGGTTGATTCATCACTATAAAGAGCATGTTGTTTGGGACTCAAATGATTCGTTTGTGGAGTTTATCAAAAAGCATTACGCAAAGGAAATCAACCACCCAGATGATGAACACAACGATCACGAAAATCTACCATTCAAATCGATTACTTTTCATAAAGTCCCTTGTGATTTGTTAGTTCAACATGTGGAACCTAAAGTGGAATTAGAACTAATCGTTCATGTTGACAAGAAAAAATTGAATTACTACCGATATACTTATGTTGAATCACCACTCGATGGGATTTGGCAACCACCTCAATTTGTTTAAATCAATACTGAAATTTCTCAAGTCTATTTGAGTTAAACCGACTTTATCAGTTGGTAAAATTTATTGATTTAAATTTTTCTTATGCTTTCAAAAATTATTGATTTCTCAATCAAAAATAAATTGATTGTCGGAATCTTTCTCATATTTCTTATTGGATATGGATCGTATGAAGTTACGAAACTTCCGATTGATGCCGTTCCAGATATAACCAATAACCAAGTTCAGGTTATAACAATTTCACCTGCTTTGGGAGCAAGTGATGTCGAACGATTAATTACATTCCCAATTGAACAGGTGACGAGTAATATTCCGAAATTGATCGAACATCGAAGTTTTTCTCGATTTGGTCTTTCGGTTGTTACACTCGTATTCGAAGATGATGTCGATGTCTATTGGGCACGTCAACAAATTAATGAGCGCTTATTGCAAATTCAAGATCAAATTCCAAAAGGATTGGGTACTCCGTTTTTGGGTCCTGTTTCAACTGGATTGGGTGAAATTTACCAATATACAGTTCGTGCTGCGAAAGGATACGAAGAAAAATATGATGCAATGGAACTCCGTACGATTCAGGATTGGATTGTTCGTCGTCAATTATTAGGTGTTCCAGGTGTGGCTGAAGTAAGTAGCTTTGGTGGATTACTCAAACAGTATGAGATTGCTGTAGATCCAGCAAAATTATTGTCCTACAACATTACAATATCGGATATTTATGATGCACTTGCATTGAATAATCAAAATATCGGTGGATCATATATTGAAAAAGGACCGACTGTTTTATATATCCGAAGTGAAGGTTTGCTTGAAAATTTCTCAGACATCGAGTCTGTTGTCGTTAAAACATTGCCTGATGGAACACCTTTGCAGATTAAAGATGTAGCTAAGTTACAATTAGGTCACGCTACTAGATATGGGGCATTAACATATAACGGAGAGTATCAAGTTTCTGGCGCAATCGTGTTGATGCTGAAAGGTGAAAATAGTCACAATGTTATCAATGTAGTGAAAGATAAGATTGCTGAAATACAAAAGACTTTACCAGAAGGAGTTGTTATAGATGCGTTCTTGGATCGAAGTAAAATGGTGGACAATGCAATCAGTACCGTTAAAACCAATTTATTGGAAGGGGCATTGATTGTCGTTTTTGTATTGGTTTTCTTCTTAGGAAATCTGCGTGCAGGACTCCTTGTTGCTTCAGTGATTCCATTGTCGATGCTGTTTGCAATCATTCTAATGAATCTTTTTGGTGTGAGTGGAAACTTGATGAGTTTGGGCGCATTGGATTTCGGTTTGATTGTCGATGGAGCAGTGATTATCGTCGAAGCGGTCATGCATTATTTGATACACAGTCGCAAACTGTTTGCTTCAAATGTGCTGACTCAAAAACAGATGGATGGAATTGTTCAAACATCTGCATCACGCATGATGAATAGCGCTGTTTTTGGACAGATTATTATCCTCATGGTCTATTTGCCCATCTTGACTTTACAAGGAATTGAGGGGAAAATGTTTATTCCGATGGCGCAAACGGTTGCATTTGCATTGATTGGAGCGTTTGTTTTGTCGTTGACGTATATTCCGATGATGGCGACACTTGTTTTGAGTAAGAAAATCAATGATAAACAAACTTTCTCAGATCGAATGATGTCAAAAGTGGAAGGAGCATACAGTTCGTTTTTGGCGAAAGCTTTCCGCCATCAAAAGAAGATTATTACTGTTGTACTGACTTTGTTTGTAGTAGCGGTGGGAATGCTAACGAGGCTAGGAGGGGAGTTTATCCCATCGCTTCCAGAAGGAGATTTTGCTGTTGAAACGCGCGTGTTGACAGGAAGTAATATCCACGTTTCTATTGATGCTGTTTCGAAGGCATCGAAAATTTTAATGGAGAAATTTCCAGAGGTTGAAAAAGTTGTAACGAAAACAGGTACGAGTGAAGTTCCGTCAGAACCTCTTCCTATTGATGTATCGGATATGATTATAGTACTGAAAAATCGCAAGGAGTGGAAGTCTGCTAAAACGTATGGTGAACTAGAAGAAAAAATGATCAATGCCTTAGAGGATATTCCAGGAGTGACTTTTGGATTTCAATATCCTGTTGCCATGCGTTTCAATGAATTGATTTCAGGTGCTCGTCAAGATGTTGTGTGTAAGATCTATGGTGAAAACCTAGATACTTTGGCGCATTATGCTGAAAAGCTTGGAAATCTATGTCAAAAGGTGGATGGAAGTAGTGGCTTGTATGTTGAATCGGTGATTGGTATGCCACAGATTGTAGTGAAATATAAGCGAGATGCAATTGCACAATACGGGTTGGATATCAATACAATCAACGAAACCTTGAATGCGGCATTTGCAGGGAATGTTTCTGGAATGATTTACGAAGGAGAACGACGATTTGATCTGGTTGTCCGTTTGGATGAAACGAATCGCAAGGATTTGGAAGATGTTCAAAATTTATTGGTTTCAACAAATTCGGGAAATCAAATTCCGTTGAGAAATGTTGCTGATATTTCAATTGAAGATGGGTACAATCAAATTCAACGCGAAAATTCTCAACGAAGAATCATTGTTGGATTCAACGTTCGTGGTAGAGATGTCGAAAGTACTGTAAATGAACTTCAAAATATAGTTGAAAATAAATTGAAACTTCCAGCTGGTTATTTCATCACCTATGGAGGTGCTTTTGAAAATTTGAAGACGGCAAAAGATCGCTTGATGATCGTTGTCCCAGTTTCTTTATTGATGATTTTTATGTTGCTCTATTTTGCTTTCAAATCGATTAAACAAGGTTTACTTATATACACAGCGATTCCACTTTCGGCAATAGGAGGAATCTTTGCGTTGTACTTGAGAGATATCCCATTTAGTATATCTGCAGGAGTTGGATTTATAGCCTTGTTTGGTGTTGCTGTGTTGAATGGCATTGTGTTGATTGCCGAATTCATC
>DATGOZ010000394.1:0-4646 GCA_035305395.1 Taishania sp.
CTTCTTCCGGATTTTTTGAATAATCTTCGGCATATGGACCAGTGTATAATTCAATACGATCGAATCCTGCAACTTTCGCATATTCTATATTCTCAAGATTGGTATCAACAAATAATGAAGACCTCACTCCTATTTTTCTTAAGCCTGTTGCAATTTCCTTTAATTGATCCAAATGTAGTTTTGTATTCCATCCAGCATTAGATGTCAACACATGTGGTGGGTCTGGAACCAATGTCGCTTGAGCAGGTCTAACATCATCAATTATTTTCAAATACCTTTCGTCTGGATATCCTTCAATATTAAACTCTGTTTTCACAACTTTTTGCAAATCGTACACATCCTTCAATGTAATGTGTCGTTCGTCTGGTCGTGGGTGAACAGTAATTCCCTCAGCACCAAATCGCTCACAATCGATGGCAAACTGCACAACATTTGGGACATTCCCCCCTCTTGCATTGCGAATCGTAGCTACCTTATTGATATTTACACTTAATTTTGTCATGTCTTTATACAGCAATTACCTAATTGCGTGTAAAAGTACGGAATACAACGAATAAAAAGTCATCTTCTCTGCATTTAATTCAATTGCTTTCTATAATTTTGTACCCCAATGGAAGAAGAAAAAAACATGTCGTTTCTGCAACATTTGGAAGAGCTTCGCTGGAGGCTTGTCAAATGTGCAATTGCTATATTAATCACAGCATCATTGCTTTTTACATTTCAAGAGTGGATTATGGACAATGTGTTCTTGATTATGTTAAAGGAAGACTTCATCTCTTTCAAATTGATGTGTGAATGGTTCAATGTTTGCACTGCTCCTACGCAGGTTGAAATGCAAAGCATGAATGTTTCTGGACAATTCTCATATGCTTTATGGACGAGTATCTTGGGAGGAATTGTAGTTGCTTCACCATTTATTTTCTACCAATTGTGGGCATTTGTAAAACCGGCATTGAAAGACAACGAAAAAAATGTCATGAGTGGATTGGTATTTTATGTATCGCTTCTATTCATCCTTGGAATTTTATTTGGCTACTTCATTGTTACACCATTAACAATTCAGTTTTTTGGTAGTTACCAAATCAGCAAAGAAATTCAAAATATTTTTACGATAGATTCCTATATGGGAATGATTCTATCAACGATTTTCTACTCTGGATTATTCTTTTTACTTCCTGTTGTATCGTTTATTTTGACAAAAATTGGTTTGATTACTTCGGATTTCTTAAGAAAATATAGAAAACATGCGCTTATTGGCGTACTTATCTTGGCAGCAGTCATCACTCCTCCAGACGTAATCACACAAATCATTGTAGCCATTCCAATTGCCATTTTGTATGAAATTGGAATCATCACTTCTAAAAGAGTTGAGAAACAGCAGCTTAAAGAAGAAACATCTAAATAAATTTTACTTTTTCACTCAAAAAAACGCTTAATTCGGCTATTTTCATAATTTTACTTTACCAAAAAATAAAATGCTGAAAATAGGGCTGCTAATATTGCTTTGTCTACCTCTTACTTTGCTTTCGCAACAAACCCGCGTGCAGGGCACTGTTGTGGATGCTGTTTCGGGGGAAGCCTTACCTTTCGCAAAAGTTCAATTTGTTGATTCAAAAATCGGAACGATTACAGATTCTGTCGGTGTTTTTTTTCTTGAAACCTATTACGCAACAGATTCACTTCGAATTTCGCTTACTGGATATATCTCCAAAACCGTTTTCGTTAAACGAGATAAAGAAAATACCATCCATGTAGCATTAGAGATGATGCTTTCCGAATTTGAAGAGTTAACCATTCTCCCTCCAGACGAGCTTCCTTCGGTTAAGTTACACAAAAAAATTGTGCGCAACAAACCAATCAACGATAGAGAAAAACTTGAGTCATACGAATATGAATTGTACAACAAAATTCAGTTTGATCTTAATAATATTGGCGATAAATTCAAAGAACGTGGTGTTGTCAAAAAAATAGATCTCATTTTAGACTACCTTGATTCTGTAGAAAATGGCAAAAACTACTTGCCAATTATCTTTACAGAAGGATTGTCAGACTATTATTACACCAAAAATCCAAAACGAAAAAAAGAAGTTTTAAAAGCAACGCGAATTGTTGGAATTGAAAATGTACAACTGGATCAATTCCTTGGTGAAATGTACATGGATATCAACGTGTACGAAAACAATATCAATATCATCAATCGAACATTCATTAGTCCAATTTCGTCTGTTGCTAGAAGTTATTACAATTTCTTACTTCTTGACTCACAATTTGTCGACAACCAATGGTGCTATTTAATGACCTTCAGACCAAAACGAGAGGGCGACATGGCATTTATCGGGGAAATGTGGATCCACGATACAACCTATGCAGTGAAATCAATCAAAGGAAGCATCGCTCCTTGGGCAAACATCAACTATATCCAAGATTTACAATTTGAACAGAAATTTGAAATGGTCGAAAAGGAAGTATGGATGCTCACAGAAGAAAAAATATTTGCAGACTTTAAATTGACCCAAAAATCAAAATTGTATGGTGCTTTTGCGAGAAAATACTCTTCTCGAAAGAATTTTGTCATCAACAAACCTCATCCTGCCGAATTTTACAAAAGCAATAGTACCGTTGAAAAATTAGATGACGCTGACAAACGCGATGAAGCTTATTGGATTGCTCATAGACATGTTCCACTCAACTTCCAGCAAATCGGAATTATCAACATGATTGATTCACTCAAAGCCACGCCATTCTATAGGAGGTTTCAATCACTAACCTATCTTGTAGGAACAGGATATTACCCAGTAGGAAAATTTGAATATGGAAACCTCTTCAACATGTTTAGCTACAACCAAGTGGAAAAGTTCAGATTTGGTGTTGCCATTCGTACTTCTAATCAATTTTCAAGAAGACTAGAGTTCGGAGGAAAAGTGTACTACGGTTTTGGAGATCGAGCATTCAAATACGGGGGTAGTATTCGATACAACGTCACTCCCAAGAAGCGAGGTATGTTGAGTATGTTTTACAATTACGACATCGAACAAATTGGTGCTTCTCCAAAATCTTCACAAGTCGGTTCAACATTCGGAACACTGTTTAGAACAGGTCCTTTGGATAAATTAACCTTTGTAGAAAAAGCCGGAATCAACTTTGAGAAAGATGTCCACAAGGACATAATATTATTCACTGCACTCGAATGGAAAGAATATACTCCATTGGGGTTAGCCAACTACATTCGCTTCAATGAAGCGACCGGAACGCATGATACCATCAACCGCATTCGCACAAGTGAAATAACATTTCGATTTAGATGGGCAAAGGACGAAGAATTTGTTGGAGGAGCTTTTGATCGTGTATCAGTAAAATCACGTTATCCTGTCATTTCATTCCAAACGATAGTAGGGCTAAAAGACATTCTCAAAAGCAACTACAGCTATCAAAAATTTGAATTAGCATTAGATCACCGTGTTACCTTGGGAACATTAGGCTATATCCGCTATGGTTTTGCAGGAGGATTTATCTTGGGAGAAGCAGCCTATCCTTTCCTTAAAGTTCACGAAGGAAATCAATCATTTTATCTATCGAAGACATCATTCAATATGCTCAACTTTTTTGAGTTTATTTCTGATCGCTATACCGATGTGTATGTTGAAAACCATTGGGGAGGATTATTCTTGAATTATATTCCAGGAGTTAAAAAACTTAAATGGCGCTTTGTTACAAGTGCCCGAACTACTTGGGGAATGATTAGTCCACGACATGAAAAGCAGATGATTTTACCATCTTTCACGAAACAATTTGGAAATACACCTTATCTCGAAGTATCTTTGGGACTGGAAAATATTTTCAAGTTCTTTCGTGTTGATGTTTTTTATCGGGCGACGCATCAAATTCCAGGTGCTTCTCCTTTTGGAGTTAGAGCGAGATTTGAAATTTTATTGTAATGAAATTACATACTACAGAGATTAAAAAAACATACAAAGGCAGAAATGTCGTAAAGGGTGTTACAGTTGAAGTAAACCAAGGTGAGATTGTCGGACTTCTAGGACCAAACGGAGCTGGAAAAACAACTTCATTCTACATGATTGTAGGATTGGTGAAACCCGATTCTGGAGAAGTTTACCTTGACAATATAGATATCACCACAATGCCAATGTACAAACGTTCGCAATTAGGAATTGGCTATTTACCTCAAGAAATATCTGTTTTCAGAAAATTAAGTGTGGAAGACAACATCATGTCGATTTTGGAAATGCAAGATATGACGAAACAAGAACGTGAAGAACGATTGGAGCAGTTATTAAACGAGTTTCGCCTGCAACATGTTCGAAAAAACTTAGGAAATCGTTTATCCGGAGGAGAAAAGAGAAGAACAGAAATTGCACGTGCATTGGCCACGAATCCTAAATTCTTACTTTTGGATGAACCGTTTGCCGGAGTTGACCCTATTGCAGTGGAAGATATACAAAGTATCGTTTCTCAATTGAGAGAAAAAAATATTGGTATTTTGATAACCGACCACAACGTACAAGAAACCTTGTCAATTACAGATCGAGCTTATCTCCTATTCGAAGGTTCTATCCTAAAATCAGGAACAGCTGAGGATCTAGCTGAAGACGAGCAAGTAAGAAAAGTTTATTTAGGTCAAAACTTTG
>DATGOZ010000395.1:0-3331 GCA_035305395.1 Taishania sp.
CAAAAACATCAAATATCCTGAAATCGCTATCCAAGCAAACATTCAGGGACGTGTAACGTTGCGATTTGTTGTCGGAAAAGATGGTTCAATCGAAAACGTAACTGTAGTTAAGGGTGTTCCAGGATGTCCTGAGTGTGACAAAGAGGCTGTTCGTGTTGTTAGAAACATGCCTAAATGGAAACCTGCTAAAAACGATGGTAAAGTTGTGAAATCTTATTTCAACTTACCTGTAACGTTTAAACTTCAATAATTCAGTTTTAAACATATATAAAACCCGAGTTTTTTAACTCGGGTTTTTTTGTGCCCGCCACTCAAATATTTTTTTTTGACCTTTAAATCAATTAAATCTACCATTGATTAAATAACTGATTTTCTTAAGATTCAATTACCATACCTTTGTTTTAAATCTTTAAATCATTGTGTTATGAGTATCTTATTTTTCATCACAGCAGTAATATTGATAGTATCACTTTATGACTATTCAATATCCAAAAATTGGGACCAAGTTACTTCTGAGAAACGTAACGAAGTTGTTTTTCAAGATCGAAACAAAAAGTATGGTGCCTATCAAATCAGAAGAGACTATAATAAATCTCTTACCAAAGTAATGGCGTTTGTTGTATTCTTTTCAGCTTTATGTTACATTGGAATTGTTTCTTTGTCTTCATTTACAGCTCCTGAAGTAAAAATTCCTGTCGCTGACTTAGATGAAGAAATTGAACCAAAACAGTTGATTCTAGATTTATACATAGCACCAAAAGTAAATACGGGTGAATCAAGCTCTACAAGTAGAAAAACTGTTGAACATTTGAATTTAGTTGTTTCAGATAACGCGTCAACTGAGAAAGTTTCAACTCAGGATGAGTTGAAAGATGTTGATGCTGGTAGTTCAACTTCCGAAGGTACTAACTTGTTTGGTACAAGTGATCGCGATGTTGAAGGTACTGATGAAGGTTCTGATGCAAAAGGAGTAAATGAGAATGAAATTGTTGAAATTGCGCAATTCGATGCTGTATTCCCTGGAGGAATTAAAGCGTTGAATGAGTTCTTGACTAAAAATCTTCGCTATCCTGAACGTGCACTTGAAGTTGGATTGCAAGGTAAAGTAGTTTTGCGATTTGTTGTAGAAAAGAATGGATCTGTTCAAAATGTAGAAGTCATAAAAGGTGTTCCTAATTGCAAAGATTTCGATAACGAAGCAATTCGAGTGATTAAAAAAATGCCTAAATGGACTCCAGCTTATCACAACGGAAAATACGTTAGATCCTATTATGTCTTACCAGTTAATTTTCAAATTAAATAAAAAAATCCCACCGTTCGGTGGGATTTTTTTTGCAAAAGGTAGGGGTGGTTTGAAAGGTTAAAGTCCGAGTATGTGTTTTATTTCTACCTCAGTGATGGTTTTCTTTACACCTTGCGGATTGAAATAAGCTCGAGATATTAATCTACCGTGAATAGCTACTTTTTTACCTTTTTCACCAAATCGCTCGATGAATGAAGCGATATTTCCGAAGGCAAAGACCTTATGCCACTCTTTGTTAGACTTGATTTTACCGTTGTTTGCTCGAAATGTATTTTCTGTTGTGATGTCAAATCGAACTACTTTGTTGCCATTTTCAAACTCAGTGATACGTTTATCACTAGCGATACTTCCAATCAGAGTAACGTGGTTTTTAATCGTTGTCATACCAGTTAGATTAAAGAATTACTAAATCATTGATTTCAACTTCAGATACACAACGTTTTACACCGTTTTGCTTATAAAAGCGTGTCGTTAGTTTTCCTTCAATAGCTAACTCCATCCCATTTGTACCAAGTTCCTCGAGAACTTTGACCCATTTGCCCCATGCGGTTAACCTGTGCCACTGTGTACGTTTTTGGGT
This sequence comes from Taishania sp., assembly GCA_035305395.1. Taxonomy (GTDB): domain Bacteria; phylum Bacteroidota; class Bacteroidia; order Flavobacteriales_D; family Crocinitomicaceae; genus Taishania. The sequence continues at coordinate 1,884 of DATGOZ010000395.1, forward strand.
ATTTCCTTCTGGTGTTAATACCATTTCTTTTGTTGCCATCGAGAATTTTGCAATTCTTCTTCCGTTTTTCAACTCAACAATCTTTGGTGTTGAGCACATTTTACCAATTAAATTTACGTGGTTCATGACTTCAGCGTTTAGTTGTTTGTGATAGGTTTATTTGCTTTCGTTGCGAGCTGCTAAGATTAGAAACTCATTCATTTCAATATTCGTGCTGTAGCGCTTTTCACCTGTTTTTGTTTCAAACGAGCGATTTACAATACGACCTTCAACAACGATTTCTTGCCCTTTTGTCAATAACTTTTTAACCAGTTCGGCAGTCTTTCCCCATGCGTTGATGTTGTGCCACTGAGTGTCTTTTTGCCATTGACCTGACTTGTCTTTGAAGTTTGACTGAACAGCTAGAGAAAAACGCGCTAGTGATTTTCCATTTTCAGTAACCATAAATTCTGGGTGTGCTCCTAATCTTCCGATCAAACTCACTTTGTTTTTTAAATTGTTCATAATGTGTAATATTTAAGTTTGACAATTTGTTAAATCGATGTTTTCGTTCATCGACAATGCAAAGTTGAGAGGAGATCAAAATTTTATTCGGTTATTAATTGTTTTATGTCGAAAAACATTCGTTTGTTGTCGTTTAAAACCGATAAGTTACCTTATTTTATTGGAATTATTTGAAATTTAGTTGTTTCAATAAATCGAAAAAAAAAGCAACCCGAAAATGGATTGCTTTAATAATTGGTGTTTAAATTTCTTTAATTGAGAAAAGGAAGTGATTTTAAATCGAGATTTCTCAATGGTATTTCCCTCGTTTCGTCTATTTTTTTCTTTTTACCGAATATGCCAACACTACCTTTAGCTGTTCCTACAATTCGAACACTTGCAGTTTTTTTGAGTAATCCAGGTAATAACTTCGGAATAGCTCCTTGCTGAATTTCTCCAGTTACAGGAACTGTTATACGCGACTCGGATTTTTTGAGAATACTAACTTTTTCATCTAGATGGACAATACCTATTGCATGACCATTGATGAACAAGTCAAAAGAAGAAGGCTTGACTTTGATTGTATAGGCATTCGGATTTTCCAATACAAGATCAAAAGTAACCTTTAGTTTTCTTTCTTTAAATTCCCGAAGTTTAAAATTCGTCGCTTCTTTGAAATTGATGTTTTCAAACTGACAAGAAGAAACTAAAAGTAGGAGTGCTATGAACCACCCCCACTTCAAATTTTGACATTTCATTTATTCAATTCAGTAAAATATTTGTAAAAATATGGAATCGTTTCAATTCCTTTGTAATAATTGAATAAACCATAATGTTCGTTTGGTGAGTGAATTGCATCACTATCTAGCCCAAATCCCATCATGATTGTTTTCAACCCCAAAACTTTTTCAAACATGGCAACAATCGGAATACTACCTCCACTTCTTACGGGAATTGGTTTTTTA
>DATGOZ010000396.1:0-5005 GCA_035305395.1 Taishania sp.
TCTTTCTGAAATTGAAGAGAAAGTTAAAGGAATTTTGGGAGGTCACTTAATGACAGCTCAAACAAACGGGAAAGCTAAGAAAGTAAATAAAGTATTGATTGCTCAGGATGTTTATTACCCAGGAGAATCTGAAACAGCTGAGTTTTATATGTCAGTTCTTTTAGATAGAGAAGCTGGTAGAAACACAATCGTTTATTCAACTGAAGGTGGTATGGATATCGAGGCTGTAGCAGAACATACTCCAGATAAAATTTTCAAAGAAATCATTGATCCACGTGTAGGAATTCAAGCTTTCCAAGCTAGAAATATTGCATTCAACTTAGGATTGAGTGGACAAGCATTCAAAGAAATGACAAAATTTGTTGTGAATCTTTACAATGCATACGTAGGTATTGATGCAGCGATGTTTGAAATCAACCCTGTATTGAAAACTTCTGACAATAAAATCATCGCAGTTGACGCAAAAGTTACATTGGATGGAAACGGATTGTTCCGTCACCCGGACTACGCAGCAATGAGAGATATTACAGAAGAAGATCCAACAGATGTTGAAGCTGGTGAGGCTGGATTGAACTTCGTTAAATTGGATGGTAACGTTGCTTGTATGGTTAATGGAGCAGGTTTAGCGATGGCTACAATGGATATCATCAAGTTGTCTGGTGGTAACCCTGCAAACTTCTTGGATGTAGGTGGTACAGCTAATGCTGAACGTGTTGAAAAAGCGTTCCATATCATCTTGAAAGATCCAAATGTTAAAGCTATTTTGATTAATATCTTCGGAGGAATTGTTCGTTGTGACCGTGTGGCTCAAGGTGTTGTTGATGCTTATAAAAACATCGGAAATATTCCAGTTCCAATCATCGTTCGTTTACAAGGTACAAACGCTGAAGAAGCTAAAAAATTGATTGACGAATCAGGATTGAACGTTCACTCTGCAGTATTGCTTCAAGAAGCTGCTGATAAAGTGAAAGAAGTATTAGCATAATCTTAGATTATCACGATATATAAAGGCGACTGAGATTCTCTAAGTCGCCTTTTTTGTTTTCATTAGTTTCGTGACCTCAACCACCAAACATAATATAACTTATTGAGGCTCTAAACGCTACTGAGGTTCTCGATACTGACTGAGGTTCTCGATGCTGACTGAGGTTCTCGAAGTCAGCATCTCCCCACCACAAATTCCTTCATCTCTTCAGTCGTTCCAAATGGAATCCAAATGGCATCTGGGTTTCGTTTGAACCATGTGATTTGACGTTTGGCATAGCGGCGAGAATTTTGTTTGACGAGTTCAACTGCTGTTTGGTAATCGATTTTGCCATCGAAATAGTCGAAGAATTCACGATAACCAACCGTAGCAAGTGATTTCAAATGACGGTAGGGTAGAACAGAACGAGCTTCTTCTTCCAAACCTGTGGCTATCATTTTGTCAACTCGTAAGTTGATGCGTTCGTAGAGTAATTCTCGTGGTGGGTTGACTACAAAATAGTTGATTGCGAAAGCATGTGTGCGTTTTTCTCCTTTACGTAAGCTTGAGAACTTTTCGTTTGTGATGCGGATGACCTCCAATGCGCGGATGATACGAACAGGATTACTTTTGTCAATTTGCTGGTAGAATTCTGGATCTTTTGCTTCCAATTCGGCGAGTAGTGGTTCTAGACCATTCGTGTTGAATGCTCCATTCAATTGGTTTTGTACAGCTTTGTCGTGCGGTAAATCGTCCAAACCATAGCATAATGCGTCGATGAACATACCAGAACCTCCAACGAGGATAATGGTTTCTCTGACTTTGAACTCAGTTTCGATGATTTTCAATGCCAATTCAGCAAAACGAGCTGAATTGATTTCATCGGTGATTGGATGACTATCGACCAAGTAATGCTTGATTCCATCCATTTCTTCAATAGATGGTTTGGCAGTACCAATGGAGAGTTCTTTGTAGAATTGTCGCGAATCGGCTGAGATGACCACAGCATTGAGTGTTTTTGCTAAGGCAATACTCAACGCGGTTTTACCACTTGCGGTTGGACCTGCAATGACAATTAATCGCTTCATTATGTGCTGATTTATCTATAAATCGATTTCCACTCTTTATAGCGATTGAAAACCTTTTGAACATAATTAAACGTTGATGTACCTCTCCAAGAACCACTTTTCACTACTTCGTCGCGATAGTATTCTTGCTTCGAAAGATTTAAGATCATTTTTTCAACGTGTCCATCCCACATGTTGCCATTAAGTCCGTGTTTGATTGCCAAACGCTGTGCATCTTCTATGTGTCCACGCCCAGCATTATACGATGCTAGTGCAAATTTCAAGCGTTGGTCTGAATCTGGAATGTTTTTCCAAGCATTCAAATCGGCAGCAATTTTTTTCGCACCACCGTTGATTTGAATTTCTGGAGAAGAGTTTGGATAAACACCATATTTTGGTCCTGTGTTTGGCATAAATTGCATCATACCATAAGCGCCACCAAATCCTTCGATGTATGGGGTGAATTTAGATTCTTGGTATGCAATTGCAGCAATGATTTGCCAATCAATTCCATGTTTTTTACCAGCAGCTTTGAATAAATCGTCGAAAGGAGAAACTTTACCTCTGCCGGTCGTGCTATACGTGTTGTTTGGATTCATTCCTGCAACACCAATTTCAAAATATTTGCGGTAAATATGTTTGAATGTCTTCGATTTCAAGAAGTTTGTCAACCACTTGTCCAATTTTGCTTTTAAAACCGTACTTTCTTTTCGTAATCCAAAAGCAATATTTTGTTTAACAGAAATAACAGTGCTAAAATCGATGTTGTCGTAAAAACGCGAGTTGACTTGTGCAATGTTTTCTTCTGTAATTGTGTAATCGATAATTCCTTGTGAAACTTGTTCGATTAACTCTTCACTACCAATTAATCCGTTTACAGGCTCAATGTAAATAGAATCGCCAATTTCTTCTTGTAAGTGAATCAAACGTTGGTAATAGCTAGAATTCTCCCACACGTGAACATGCTTTTTGCTCAACTGAATGGGTTCACGAATCAATTCATCAATATTTTTTGGGTCTTCTTTACGTTTTTGAATCAATACTTGAGGAGTTTGCAAATAGGGAACAGAAAAGTCAATCAATTTAGTACGTTCGCGTGTAACCGTATAGTTACATGAAATGATATCTCCTTCGTGGTTGTTGATCATATCCACCAAATTGTCAAGGTTTGCAACAATTTTTACGTCTAGTTCAACACCAATTTCTTTTGCAAATTCACGTAAAATTTCGTACTCAAACCCCATGTTTTCTCCACGGTACACAAAATAGGATGTCGAACTGTTTTCAACTAATACAGTTAATTTACCATTTTCGATAATGCGTTGATAGTCTTTTATGGATTCAGATGCTTCTGCATCTTCAGTTTTGTCAGACTTATTGTTTTGGCTACAGCCTATAAGTAAAAGGCTGAAAATCAAAAAACAAGTTGTGAATAAAATACTATTTAAATACTTCATTTAACTTTCTTAATAAACGAAAGATACAACTTTTAATTGAAATAGCATGAATTTAACCTTGCATCAAAGCTTTTGCATTGGCAATTGCCCCTTCGGAAATAACTTCACCACTCATCAAACGAGCAACTTCTTCAACACGTTGTTCCATGTCTAATGCAACGATGGTGGTTTGTGTTAATTCATTTTCTGTGGTTTTAATTACTTTTAGATGGTGACTAGCTTTTGCCGCGACTTGAGGTAAATGAGAAATAGCAAATAATTGCATATTGTCTCCCATTTCTTGTAAAAGTTTCCCCATTTTTTGAGCTACATCACCAGAAACTCCTGTGTCAATTTCATCGAAGAAAATGGTAGGAAGTTCTACTTTTTCTGAAATAAGTTTTTGTAAAGCCAACATCACACGACTCAATTCACCTCCACTAGCTGCTTTTTCAATTGGAGTAGGAGGGATGCCTTTGTTTGCCGAAAACAAGAGTTCAAGTTGTGTGATTCCAAATTGCGACAACTTTTCTTCTTTTGTTAAGCTGAAAACTAATTTCGTGTCAGGCAATTTTAATTCATCCAACGATTTTTGTAAGTTTTCCGAAATTGATCCAATGGCATTCAGACGATTCGTATGCAATTGAAGTGCTAATTCTTGCAGTTTCTTGAATTGGATTGTGTGTTGCTTTTCCAACTGATTCAATTCCTCTTCAAGTAAGTCTGTGCTCGCTTGTTCTTGACTCAAATTTTCAAACAATTGTACCAATTCATCTTGTGATTGGCAGCGATGTTTTGTCAATATATCGTTGTAACGATCAAGTAATTTCGTTAACTCAATTTGCTCTTGTTCGTTTAATTGTTCAATTTCCAATGAAGAATATTCGTTGTCAATATCTTTGAGTTCAATAATGACTGATTGAATACGTTCTTCTAAAGGTTGATTTGATGGTGCGAGTTTCGTCAATTTTGATGCAGCTTGTTTGATGGCATGTAATTGATCTAAAACTCCCATTTCACTTGAAATAGCGTTCGAAATTCCAGAAGATAACTGTAGAATTTCAGAAGTATTTTCAATGCGATTCAAACGCTCTTCAATGTCGTTGAAATTGGTGTTTGAAAGATTCAATTCTTCCAATTCATTCAATTGAAATTGTTTGTAATCCTTTTCTTTGAGAAGCAATGTAAGCGTTTCACGTTTCGATTCAATTTCTTTTTCAATTGATTTCAATGAGTTGAATTCTTGTGCAAAGATTAATTGTTCAGCTTTTGTTCCAGCCAAAACATCCAAAGTTTGCATTTGGAATTCTCTACGTTTTAAATCAAGTGTGTTGTATTGCGAATGAATTGAAATTAATTGCTCAGACAAACTCTTTAATGCAGTAAGTTGAACAGGAGTATCATTGATAAAAGCGCGTGATTTCCCCGCTTTAGTAATCTCTCTGCGAATGATTGTTTCTTGATCGAAGTCAACATCTAGTTCGTTGAACAACGCTTCAAATTTATCTTGATTGAGAACAAAGGTTGCTTCAACTACC
>DATGOZ010000397.1:0-5348 GCA_035305395.1 Taishania sp.
ATTGATGCAATTGATAAAATTAGAGATACAGCTAGCAGTCACCACCGCATTTTCTTTGTTGAAGTAATGGGGCGTGATGCAGGATTTATCGCATTGAATGCAGCTATTGCTTCTGGTGCAGAAGCGGCATTAATTCCAGAGGAAATTACCAATTTGGATGAGCTTGCTTGTCAAATAAAAGAATACAACAAGGGAAAACGTTCGTCTATCATCATTGTTTCTGAAGGTGATGATGCTGGTGATGCTATGACTATTATGAATACAGTCAAACCGTTGATGCCTGAATACGATTTACGCTGTACAGTTTTAGGTCACATACAACGCGGAGGAAATCCCACAGCAAAGGATCGAATTATTGCAACAAAAATGGGAGCCAAAGCTGTTGAATTATTGATCGAAGGGAAAAGTAAACTTATGGTAGGAGTTGATGGTGAAAACATTACAATTCTAAGCATCGAAGAAGCCATCAAAAAAGAAGCAATCCCCAATTTGGAAGGGTTGAAATTAATCCAACAATTACGTACTAAAAGATAAAATTCACTTAATTTTGACTCAAAAAATAATGAAATTCGAACTTCCCGATTTAGCAAGAATCCCTCATATTGCTTCGCAATTTTTAGTTGAACTCGGTCACCGAAAAATATTTGCTTTTGAAGCAGAAATGGGAACTGGTAAAACAACATTTATTTTAGGATTGTTAAAAGCTATGGGAATCGAAAATCCAGAAGGTTCACCCACCTACTCATTGATTAACACGTATAACAGTCCAATGTATGGGAAAGTAAACCATTTGGACTTATACAGATTAAGAAGTGAGGAAGAAGCATACGATATAGGTATTGAAGAACTATTGTATAGCAACAATGAAATCTGTTTCATCGAATGGGCTGAAAAAATTGAATCGCTTTTACCTATGAATACTGTTTTTGTCAAAATGCACCTTCAAGAAGATGGTAGCAGACTGATAGAAGTGAAATTACCTGAATAAAACAAAAAATCCCCAATAAGTTTCTAGCTATTTGGGGACCTTAAATTTGATTTTTTTAATATCTATCTGTTCGAATTACATCAACATTCCACCACAAACATTAATTGTTTGCCCTGTAATGTAAGACGACATATCTGAACCTAAGAACACAACTAAATTAGCAACATCCTCTGGTTTTCCTCCACGCTTCAATGGAATAGAACTTCTCCATTCTTCAACAACTTTCTGATCTAAAACTTCAGTCATTTCTGTTTCGATGAACCCAGGAGCAATTGCGTTAGCGCGAATATTGCGAGATCCTAATTCTTGAGCTACAGATTTTGTAAATCCAATTAACCCAGCTTTAGACGCAGCATAGTTTGCTTGACCAGCATTTCCACTCACTCCAACAACTGAAGACATATTGATAATGGAACCAGATTTAGCTTTCAACATGGGACGTTGAACTGCTTTTGTTAAGTTGAAAGCTGATTTCAAGTTCGTGTTGATTACTTCATCCCATTGCTCTTCTGACATACGCATCAACAACGTATCACGTGTAATACCAGCGTTGTTAACCAACACATCAATTGTTCCAAACTCAGCCACAACGTCATCAACTAATTTTTGGGCTTCGTCAAATTTTGCTGCATCAGACTTAAATCCTTTCGCAATACCACCTCCTTTTGTCAACTCTGCCTCCAAAGCTTTTGCTTTTTCTTCGGATGACAAATAAGTAAATGCTACTTTTGCTCCGTGTTTTACACACTCCTCAGCAATCGATTTTCCAATACCTCTCGATGCTCCAGTAATAAGAACTACTTTATCCTGTAATAATTTCATCTTGTTTATTTTCTTAATTCAAAAATAGACAATTTGTACTAACGAACACCGAATCGAACAACTAATTATCAACATGGAGGGATGAATTGAACGTTTCCCAACATTTTGGCACAAGTTTGGAGCGGTTTATTGAACATTGAATGTAAAATTTGTAACTTAGTCTTAATCAAAACAGCATATGAAACTTTTTGTCTTTCTCTTATTTTTGGTAGCAACGACTACATTTGGTCAATCTCCAATAATTCCAGCCCCTTCACTACATGAATATTCTGAAAATGAAGATACGCTGTTTTTTTCAAAATTCCATTTTATCGGTCTAACCGATTCAGAAATTGATGTTGCCAACAGTTGGTTCTCCAAAACAATTACCATAAACAATAAGTTGACTTCGTCTCCGATCGATGTTACTTTTCACGCTCTACAATTTAGTCCCGGGTTGGATTATTACGAACTAAACATCAACCAAGATGGAATTCATATTAGCTATACAAGTCAACCAAGTAAATTATATGCTGTTAGTTCATTGCTTCAATTAGTTGAACAAACGGAAAACAGCTATTTCGTTAAATTCCAAACGGTAAAGGATCAAGCTCGATTCTCATGGAGGGGGCAACACTTGGATGTGAGTCGTCATTTCTTTACGGTTGAAGAAGTAAAACAGCATATCGACATCATGGCGTTCTACAAATTCAACACGTTTCATTGGCACTTAACGGATGATCAAGGTTGGAGAATTGAAATCAAAAAATATCCCAAATTGACTGAAATTGGTGCTTTTCGTGATAGCACATTAATCGGACCATATGTTTCCAACCCTACACAATGGAAAATCGAAAACTATGGTGGTTTTTACACACAAGAACAAATTAAAGAAGTCGTAAAATACGCTACAAAGCGAAATGTCTCAATTGTCCCTGAAATCGAAATGCCTGGTCACGCAAGAGCTGCCCTAGCATCTTATCCGCATTTAGGTTGTACAGAAAAGCGTCCTCCTCTGATTGGATATTGGGGTGTGTTCGAAGAAATATTCTGTACTAAACAAGAAACAATTGACTTCCTTAAAGATGTGCTAGATGAAGTGATTGAACTTTTCCCTTCTACCTATATTCACATTGGAGGTGATGAAGCACCAAAAGAACAATGGAAAAAATGCGCTGTTTGTCAGAAAACTATCAACGATAATGAATTGAAAGATGAACATGAATTGCAAAGTTGGTTTGTAAAACAATTCGATCAATATCTGACCTCAAAAGGGAAAAAACTAATTGGTTGGGATGAAATTCTAGAAGGAGGTTTGAGTCCAAATGCGACAGTGATGAGCTGGCAGGGATTTAACGGTGGAATTGAAGCAGCAAAACTCGGTCACGATGTGGTAATGACTCCTACTTCATTTTGCTATTTTGATTACTACCAAAGTGTCAACCGAGATAAAGAACCGTTGTCAATTGGTGGATATGTTTCACTTGAAAAGGTTTATAATTTTAATCCAATTCCTACTGGAATTTCGGACGATTTAATTAAACATATTCTCGGTGCACAAGCAAATCTTTGGACTGAATACATCAAATCATACACACATGTTCAATACATGATGTACCCAAGAGCACTGGCAATGATTCAAAATCTATGGTCTGTAAACAAACCTGATTTTTCAGAATTCACCAATGTCTTGCTTGAGAATCAACTTCCGATTTTAAACAATTGGAAAATTAACTATTCAAAGTCATTTACTGAACCAAAATTTGAAGTTAGTTCCTCTCAAATGGGAATCATTGTTGAAGCAACTTCTCTAGGAGATTTTTACAACATCGAACTGCAATACAAAGATCATAAGCCTGAAGACTTTTACGCTTCAAACACAATTAATCGTTTTGTGGTTCAACGAAAAGACTTAAAAACAGTGCAATTAAATCGAATTGTTGCAACAGAAAAATTGTTCGGAAAATCAACTGAATTGAAACTGATGGTTCACAGAGGACTTGGACTTGAAGTACAGTTTGAAACAGAGCCTCACAGTAGTTACAACTTAAATGCATCTACAAAATTAACAGATGGAATTTTAGGAGATACACCTTGGAAAGGATCTCAATGGGTTGGATTCCAAGAAAAAGAGATTCGTTTCAATTTGAATTTGGATAAAAACATTAAATCAACATCCGTTACATTGAGTTTTCTTGATGCTCCAGAATCATGGATTTTATTACCTCAAACTGTTCAACTTATTGGAAGTAAAAATGGAAAGAAATGGAAAGAGATTGAAATAAAAGCTATTGATTTAGAAAATGTTAAATTTGATTATAAAAAGAAAATCAAGTATTTGAAATTTGTAATTAAAACAATTGATACAATTCCAGCTAACCAACCAGGATCAGGATCCATACCTTTTACATTTATTGACGAGATAATTGTAGAATAAAATTACCTAACAACATGAAAATTGAACTTTGTGCAGCATCTATCAAAGCTATTAAATTAGCTAAAGAATTACAGTTCGATCGCATTGAACTGTGTGAAAATTTAGTTCAAGGTGGAATCACTCCATCGGCTGGAAGAATTGAATATGCTATCGATTCAGGCATTGAAACACATGTATTGATTCGACCGAGACCTGGAGGTTTTATCTATCATCGAGATGAAATTGACATCATGCTTGCTGATATTCGAAATGCACGAAAATTAGGAGCTAAAGGTGTTGTTATTGGTGCATTAAACGAATATCGTGCAATTGACACTGAATTGTTGAAGCGATTCAAAGAGGCTGCAGAAGATTTAGAAATAACATTTCACCGTGCTTTTGATGACTGTGTTTTGGATTGGGAAAAACGGTTGGATTTATTAATGGAGGTCGGAATTACTCGCCTACTATCTTCAGGACTAGCTTCAAATGTCACCAGTGGAATTCCCATCCTAAAAGAAATGAAAGCATACATGGGAGATCAAATTGAGTTAATGCCTGGAGGTGGTGTTAGCGCTGGCAATGTTGGTAGAATTATTTCCGAAGTAAAACCAGATGCAATTCATTTTTCAGGAACTGTTAAAACTGTTGCAGATGAAGATTCATTATTTTCAGAAACATTCCTTGCAGTAGATGAGAATCGTGTGAAACGTATTTTGGAAGAAATCCATAATACGCTGGTAAAAAATCAACTTGCTTGAACCAAATTGACAACAAGTTGTACGGCATTTTGAAATCGAAATAACATGAGGCAACAAATTATTGGGTGGTTTATTTGTACAACTTTCACAATCATTGGATTTAGCTGTGATTCACAAACTGAAATTCAAGAGAAATTCTTGCGTTTTCAGGATCTCTATGCTAAATCAATTGCCAATTCAAATCAAAAAAATCCAACGGAAAAACAACAAGAACAACTGCATACTGTGCTTGCTGAATTAAAAAATACAGACCAAACTAGTTTTGAATATCACCTAGCGTCTTTTAGCAATAGCCATTTCAATCAATCGAAAATAAATGAACTCAAAGAAGCTATTGCTATAAAACCAACGGATAAACATGTACTTTTTCAGTTAGCTGCCT
>DATGOZ010000398.1:0-13896 GCA_035305395.1 Taishania sp.
GCTGTAAACCCAGTTTTGAGAGAAGGAAACTCTGATCGTCGAGCTCCAAAAGCAGTTAAGAACTACGCAAAAGAAAATCCACATTCAATGGGAGCTTGGTCGAAAGATTCTAAGACAAGAGTTGCTCACATGACATTTGGAGATTTCTATGGTACAGAAAAATCAGTTACTGTTGATACAGATACACAATTCAAAATTGAATTTGTAGGTAAAGATGGATTGGTGAAAGAATTGAAAGGACTTGCAAATTTGAAAGCTGGAGAAGTAATTGATTCTTCAGTAATGAATTTAAATGCGTTGAAAAAATTTGTAGCTGAAACTATACAAGAAGCGAAAGAAGCAGGTGTTTTGTTGTCTGCTCACTTGAAAGCTACAATGATGAAGGTTTCTGATCCAATCATCTTTGGTGCAATTGTTGAAGTTTATTTCAAAGATGTTTTTACGAAATATGCTGATTTGTTCAAAGAATTGGGGATCAATAAAAACAATGGTTTAGGAGAAGTTTACGCTAAAATTGAAGGTCACGCACAAGAGGCAGAAGTAAAAGCAGCTATTGAAACAGCTATTGCGAACGGCCCTGCTTTAGCAATGGTAAATTCAGACAAAGGAATTACTAACTTACACGTTCCTTCAGATGTAATCGTTGATGCTTCTATGCCAGCAATGATTCGTACTTCTGGTCAAATGTGGAATGCTGAAGGAAAACAACAAGATACGTTCGCAATTATCCCTGACCGTTGTTATGCTGGAGTTTATACAGCAACAATTGAAGATTGCAAAGTAAATGGTGCATTAGATCCAAAAACAATGGGTTCTGTTCCAAACGTTGGATTAATGGCACAAAAGGCAGAAGAATATGGTTCGCACGATAAAACATTCCAAGCAGAAGCTGATGGAGTAATTCGTGCTACTGATGCAAATGGTAATGTATATTTTGAGCAAACTGTTGAGGCTGGAGATATTTTCCGCATGTGTCAGACAAAAGATGCTCCTATTCAAGATTGGGTTAAATTGGCTGTAAACCGTGCACGTTTGTCAAATACACCTGCTGTTTTCTGGTTAGATGAAAATAGAGCTCACGATAGAGAGATTATCAAAAAAGTGAAAAAGTATTTACAAAATCACGATACAAACGGATTGGATATTCGTATCATGAATCCAATTGATGCAACGAAATTCTCGTTGGAAAGAATTCGCAAAGGATTGGATACAATTTCTGTAACTGGTAACGTATTACGTGATTATTTGACTGACTTATTCCCAATTTTGGAATTAGGAACTTCCGCAAAAATGTTGTCAATCGTTCCATTGATGAATGGAGGTGGATTATTTGAAACTGGTGCTGGAGGGTCTGCTCCAAAACATGTTGAACAATTTGTTGAAGAAGGTTATTTACGTTGGGATTCATTGGGTGAATTCTTGGCATTGGGTGCTTCTTTTGAACATTTGTCTCAAACTCAAAATAATCCAAAAGCAATGGTGCTTGCAGAAACGTTAGATCAAGCTACTGAGAAATTCTTGGCAAATGATAAATCTCCTGCAAGAAAAGTTGGACAAATTGATAACAGAGGTTCACATTTCTATTTGACATTGTATTGGGCACAAGCATTAGCCGCTCAAACAAAAGATGCTGAATTAGCTGCTGAATTTAAAGGATTAGCTGATGAGTTGACTGCCAATGAAACGAAAATCAATGAAGAGTTAATTGCTGCTCAAGGAAGAGCTCAAAATATAGGCGGTTATTATTTTCCAAATGATGAATTAGCTTCTCAAGCAATGCGTCCAAGTGCGACATTCAATAATGCAATTGCAAAATTGTAATAATTAGCGATTTAAGATATGAGGAGGGTAGATTTCTATCCTCCTTTATTTTTGTTAAATTGACGCTTTGTGTATAAAAAAATGTTTAATTTTGTATTAAATCTACGATGGCGGATACAATATTCAGATATAAAGGGCGTTAAAAAGGTATAACAATAAAAAATCTTGCCTATGTTAAAAAGTCTACATGTGCCGTCTTCAGTAAAAGAAGAAAAAATCGGACCTAGTCCAGCTGTTATAAATGCAATCTTAAATTATAGTAAGTCACTAGAAATTAAGACTGTAAAACAGAAAAAAGCATTAATTCACCTGAATTAATTTCTTACCAAAGAAACAAGAACCGATTGTATTCAAACAATCGGTTTTTTTTATTTCTTCCTACTTAACAAGTTTAGTTTTATTAACTTTTTGCATTATCTTTGATTGTATCATTCTGGAATCATAACTAAGCTTAAAAATGGCATTAAAACAGCAACTTTCTCAAAAACTTGAACAAAGATTATCTCCTCAACAGATTCAATTAATGAAATTGTTGCAGGTTCCGACTATGGAATTGGATCAACGAATTAAGCAAGAGATAGAAGAAAATCCTGCTTTAGAGGAAGGAAGTGAAGATTTTGAGGATGATTTTGATAATCAAGATGATTTTGAGGATGATTTCGGAAACGATGATCTTGATTTTGATATTTCAGATTATTTCGATGAAGATACTCCTGATTACAAAACTCAGGCAAATAATCGTTCTCAAGATGATGAAGAACGAGCAGTCCCGCTTTCTGGTGAAAAATCTTTTCACGAGCGCATGATGGATCAATTGATGCTTGTTGATTTGGATGATAAACAATTTTTGATTGCAGATGTCTTGGTTGGAAATTTAGATGATTCTGGATATTTAAATCGCGACATTGATGCGATTGTGGATGATCTTGCTTTTTCAATGAATGTCCAAGCTACTGAAGAAGAGGTTGAAGAAGTACTTTCGGTTATTCAAGAGCTAGATCCAGCAGGTGTTGGTGCACGCGATTTGCAAGAATGTCTCTTGATTCAAATTAATCGCAAGCAAAATGGCGATATCACAAAATATACTGCCAAGAAAATTTTGGAAGATCACTTTGAGGAGTTTATTAAAAAACACTATACACAAATCCAAAAGAAACTAGAGATCGAAGAGGAGGATTTGAAGGAGGCAATCGATGAAATTATCAAGTTGAATCCTAAGCCTGGTGGATCAATGAAGGAAGCAGCTAAAAACATGCAGCAAATAATTCCTGATTTCATGATAACTGAGTTTGAAGGAAAACTAGAATTGACAATCAATGGTCGAAATGCTCCTGAACTGAAAGTTAGCAAAGGTTATGAAAATATGTTGCGTAGTTATTCCGAAGGTGCTAAGACAAGTAAATCTGATAAAGAAGCTTTGTTGTTTGTTAAGCAGAAATTGGAAGGTGCAAAATGGTTTATTGATGCCATCAAACAGCGTCAAAATACCTTGTTGATTACGATGACTGCGATTATGGAATATCAAAAAGAATTTTTCTTAACAGGAGATGAGGCGCAACTTCGTCCAATGATTTTAAAAGATATTGCAGATGCAGTTGGGTTGGATATTTCAACAATATCTCGTGTAGCAAATAGTAAATATGTGCAAACAAATTATGGAGTTTTTCCATTGAAATATTTCTTTTCTGAATCGCTTTCAACAGATAGTGGAGAAGAGGTTTCTACTCGAGAAGTTAAAAAAATTCTTTCAGAAGCAATTGCTGGTGAAGATAAGCGTAAGCCATTGACAGACGAGCGTTTAGCTGAACTATTGAATGAAAAAGGATACAATATTGCTCGAAGAACAATTGCTAAATACCGAGAGCAACTCAATATTCCAGTAGCTCGTTTAAGAAAAGAATTAAAGTAAAATGCGAGGAGTTTATCAAGTTATTTCTTGGCTGTTTATGCCGTTGACTATGCCGTTGTTTGCATTGCTGATTGTTTTTTATACACCTTCTGGAATAAATTTTAGTACACTAGGGAATTCGCTTTATTTTTTGGAGCCGGCATCCAAGAGATTCTTTTTTAATTCCTTTGGATTATTTGGATTCATCTTTCCAATCGTTTCGATTGTAATCATGCGCTTATCGAAGCAAGTTGAGTCACTCGAATTGGATCTCCAAAGGCAGCGATTTATACCTTTGTTTTTGGTAGGATGTTATGCATTGATGTTGACTGTATTGTTGTGGAAGTTTAATGCACAGGTTCCAATCTCAAAACACTTTTTTGGATTAGCTTTATCTGGAGTGATGGTGGCATTTGTTTTCATGTTAATTAACTTAAAAACAAAGATTAGTCTCCATGCTGGAGGAGTAGGGATGTTGCTCGGATTTTTGTTTTCTTATTATCAAGATCAGGTGATTGTCGTTTTTTGGCCTTTGTATGTTGCATGCATAATTGCAGGATTGGTAATTAGTTCAAGAATAGCCTTAAAAAAACATACAATTTCTCAGTTATTCTTTGGGTTTATATTAGGATTTTTGATTACATTCACTTTGGATTATATAAGTGTAAAATTATTTTAAACAGTATTCATTATGAAAAAGTTAGCAGTTTTTGGAGGAATAATTGTGATGATGTTATCTAGCTGTGGATCTGGTAATACGAATAAAGGAAAAGGGATAAATTTATTTACTGTAGCACAAGATCGGGAGTTAGGAGCTCAAGTTGCTGCTGAAATTGCTGCTAATCCGGCTGAGTATCCTATTTTGGATTCAGTGAAATACAGATCGGTGTACAACTATGTCAACAAAGTGAGAGACAAGATTTTGAATTCAGGAAATGTAAGTTTGAGAAATGAATTCTCTTGGCGTATTCAAATTATTAAGGATGATAATACACTGAATGCGTTCTGCACCCCTGGAGGATATATTTATGTATATACGGGAATCTTAAAATATTTAGAATCTGAAGATCAATTAGCAGGTGTATTAGGTCATGAGATTGCTCATGCAGATATGCGTCACTCAACACGTCAGATGACAACAATGTATGGAGTTCAAACATTGTTGGATGTATTGGCAGGAAATCGCGAGTCAATTAAAACTTTAACTGCAGGTTTGTTGAGCTTAAAGTTTTCAAGAAACCATGAGACAGAGGCTGATGAGCGTTCAGTGCATTATTTATGTCCTACAGACTATAATGCTGATGGTGGGGCTGGATTTTTTCAGAAAATTCAAAATGAAGGAGGGGCAAATACTCCACAATTCTTGAGTACTCACCCGAATCCAGACAATCGAATAGAAAATTATCATAATCAAAAAGCTATAAAAGGTTGCACAGGGAATAAAACTTATACGACAGAGTATAAGGCGATGATTGCGCAATTGAATAAATGATAGCTTATCTTAGTTGAATAAATGAAAACAAAACGTACTTCGTTAGAAGATATTGCAAAGGCTGTAGGTGTTTCGAAAGCAACGGTTTCTTTTGTGTTGAATGACAAAGGGGATGAATTTAATATTAGTAAAGAGAAGCAACAGTTAATCCGAGATAAGGCAAAGGAATTGCATTATGTGCCGAATTTTTTTGCGAAGAGTTTACGACAAGGTGAAACTAAAACAGTAGGATTGGTCGTTTCGGATATTTCAAACCCATTTTATGCTGAGTTGTGCAAAACGATTCAAGAAGAGTTGTATCACAAGGGGTACAACGTATTTATCGTAAATACGGATGAAGATAAGGAACTGGAGAAAGTCTTGATGGGTGAATTAATTCAGCGTTCTGTTGATGGAATGATTATTTCTCCAAGTAACCGAATCGAAGCACTAATTCCAATTCTTAGAAGTACGCATATTCCTGTTGTTTTTGCAGATCGCCAAGGTGATGAAAATGCAGATTTTGTAGGAGTAAATAATTTTGAAGAAGCGAAAAAACTTGTTTATTGTTTTTCAAAACAGCCTAAGAAACTTGCAGTTGTGTTGAAAAATAATAGTTGGGCAATTACATTGGAGGAACGGGTTCTTGGTGCTAAAGAGGCTTGTGAAGAATTAGGTGTCCCTTTTGAAATTGTTCAGTTGCCGTCCGAGCAAAATGAAGTAGATATGACAATCAAAGGTTTGATTGAGGAAGGTTTTGATTCTTTCTTAGTACTCAACAATATGGTTGTCTTGAAAATTTTGGCTGGATTACGCAATAATAATATTGAGCTAGGCAAAGACGCTCGTTTGATTTGTTTTGATGATGACGAGGTATTTGCGTTTGTTAACCCTCCAATAACTGCATTAAAACAACCAATTTCTGAAATTGGGATTCATGCCGTTGAACGCCTATTTATTCGTTTAAAGGAAACGCATCAACCAGGAAAACACAACTTGAGAAAATGTGAGTTGATGGTCAGAAGTTCACATTAATAAATAGCACGATATGATCAGCGAAAGATATGTTTGTGTTACTACAAATTTGTTGATTGAATTTATGACAATCTTTGAATATGATTTTAATGTTTGGACGAATTAGCAGTCTTGAAATGAATTAATCAAAACGGTTCATTCTGTTTAAAATGAATTGTATTCATTCCTACCTGTTGCGCTCCAATGATATGTTGTTCACTATCATCAATGAATAAGATTTCATTCGGTTTTGCATTCAAGGTTTCGCATACAAGTTGAAATGCTGCTGCTTCTGGTTTGCGATATCCTATTTCTTGTGATAAGAATGTAAAATCAAAGTAATCTTCGAGTGATTTATCAGAGACCAATTTTAATTTGCGTCTCACTTTATCCATGTGAATATCGTTTGTGTTACTAAGTAAGGAGATTTTATGTGAAGACCGAAGTGACTCCAAATAAGTTATTTTTTTTGGTTGAAAATCTAAAATCATTGCATTCCATGCAGACACAACTTCGTTAGGTGTAATGCGAGTAGGTAATTTTTCTAAAAGTAAATTGATGAAGTGTTGACTTGAAATTTTTCCTGTTTCAAAACGATCAAATAAATCTGTTTGCAATGCTTGAGAATAGATTTCGTCAAAATTGGGAACATTCAGATTTGCAAATGCACTAGTTGTGGCATGGTAATCTATATCAATTAATACACCCCCTAAGTCAAATAGGATATATTCGTATTGTTTAATTTGTTCGGTTATCTTCATAATGCAAAAATAAAAAAGGTCGGAATAAACCGACCTTCTTAAACTATTATTAAAATGCTTATTTTTTGAATTCTAAATGCATATTGTAGTCAAACTTAGGGTGAATTCTTGTACCTCCGTTGTCTGCAAAACCTGGTGATTTAATTCCTTCGAAATCGAAATCAAATTTTCCTTCAACGATTAATTTATCACCCTCAACTTTTGTTGTAACAGGAACAACTTGTTTGAATTCCATTCCAGTTACTTTAATAGTTGTAGCTAATTTACCGTCTTTCAATTCACCTACAGTAACTTCAGCAGTTGGGAATTGTTTTGTATCAAAGAAATATGCTCCTTTCAAGTGTGCATTCAATGTATCTCCCATTGGTGCAGGCAATTGATCGGTTGTGCTGATTGTGTTCATATCAACTGTTAATTTGCCACTTGTGATAACATCGTCTGTAGTTTCAACAGTTCCATCAGCAAAATTGATTGTTCCTGAATGTTGACCTTGCTCATTGCCTTTTTTGTAACCAGTCCACTCTAATGTAGAAGCTTCTGTATCTAATGTGTAAGTTGCAACAACTGGTTCGTTAGCTGCTTGTTCACCATTTCCACAAGCCGTCAATAATGCTACTCCTGCAGCGAATAAAAATAAATTTAGGTTTTTCATATTATCCAATTTTAATGATGGTACAAAGATATAGAAAAAATTAATACCGGGGTAAATATTATTTTCGGAAATATTTTCTTTTAACGATTTTTGTAATTTTTCAAATACTTAATCATAAGCGATTTTATCTAACAAATGTTAGTAATGACTTGTTATAATTTTGCTTAGATTTGTACTCTAAAATAGCTAATATATGAAGCATATTGCTTTTCTTACCTTTTTGGTTTTATTGTTTAATGGAATTTCCCAACAGTCACAAGATTTAATTCCTAAAGATGCAGTTACTGTTTTGAGTATTAATAACATGACTGTTTTTCAAAAAGTTTCGTTAGATGATTTGATACAGTACGATTTCATGGTTGATATTCAGCAAGAATTGTTTGACGGTTCAACCTCTGGGAAATCGATTAAAGATGCTGGAATTGATTTTGATCAAAAATTGAATGTTTTCTATGGAAAGACATTTGATTATGAAATTTCAGGATTCACATTTGGAGTTTCTGATAAGGAAAAACTATTTGTGGTTTTCGATGATTTTGAAAAAATTGAGTCAAAATATGCAGGTGTTGAAAGGTATACTTCGTATTTCAATCAATTAATTATTAAAGGGAATAGTGCTTTATTGATTCGAGTAGAACCACTTCACGATCGAATCAATGAAATTGCTGATTCAACTTGGTTTGCTCGAGGTAATAATTACTACTGGGGGGCATACGAAGATGAATTTGCTATTGATAATGTAGAGGGTAATATCCTCGATGTTGAAACAGAAGAAATCATTAATCAGGAAAAGATATTCAATGATCCAAAGAGTACAAGTGAGGAAGCTGTTTTTGAGGAAGAAAAAGATATCGTTTCAGGCAAAACATTTTGGGAGCTTAGAGATAGTGTTTCTTTCGCATTGCAGTTGATGTATGCTGATGAGGTGTTGGAAGGGTTGATTAATAGAAATGAGAATTTATTAAAACAAGATAAACGCTTTGAAGAGCAATTAACTCATACAACAGATGCAATTTTCTATCTTGATAACTCTAGAAACTTAGAGAAAAACCAAAGTTTTTGGTACATGAAAACAATGTTGCCAGGATTGTATAAAGAATTGACAGAGCTCTATCAAGGGAATGTCGTTTTAGGAGATATTTATCTGAACGAGAAAAATATTGAATTTAAAGTTGTTTCTAATTATGGAGAAAAACTTGGAGAAGTTTATTCTGAATTGAATAATTCGAAGTTTGATAAGAATATTTTGAAATACATCCATAAAGATAATTCAGCTTTCTTTACATATAACATCAATTTGAGAAAGGCATATGAAAAAGCTTATGATGTAATAGTTCCAATTTTGGAAAAAGAGCAGAATATGCAGGTATCAATGAATTTGTTGATGTTGGAACTCTTGGACGAATACATCAATAAAGATGCATTGTTTGGTAGTTACAAGGGTAGTATGTTTGGCACCTTCAATGGTATTAGAAAAGTGAAAACACGCAAAATCATTTTCGATTACGATGAAGAGACATGGGAATACACAGAGGAGGAAGTTGAAGCAGAAGAGGACATGCCTATTTTTACACTTGGATTCACAACTGATCGACCGGATATTGCAGAGAAAGTTTTGAAAAGATTGAGTAGAGCAACTTCACAGATTGAAAACATGGGTAATTATTGGGTTTTTCATGATGCGATTTTGGAGTCTGTTCCTCTTTATTTCATTAATAGAAACGGTTTGTTTGTGATTAGTAACGATGAGGATTTGGCATTAAACAATGCAGATGGTTATGGAGCAAATGCTATCACAGGTAAAAAGGCAAGCGAAATAAAGAAAAATGGTTTCATGTATGCTGAAGTAGATTGGAGTAAAACGATTGATCGTCTTCCACGTGACATCTTCTCAGGAGAACAAAATGAAGTTATCGACGCAATGCGTGGTAAGGGTGGTTTTGTGAAATTGACATCGAGTAAAACAACTAAACAAAATACGAAATTGAATTTAGTTTACAACTTCGATGGTGACTTTAAAAATTCAAGTCGTTATATATTAGATTTCGTGAATAGCCTGTATATGATTTCTAAATAGTCAGTCGATGACAAGAAAGTTAACATTCATCTTTGTTTTAGCAATTTTGTTTGGTGCTTTTCTCATTGTTAATCCATATTTGAAGAAACATGAAGAGCCACCAACATTAGAGGATCGTTTGCCCGATGCAGACTTTATGGCTGCGACTGATTGCATTCGGTTAGCGAGAGAAGTGAGTGGAATGATGTACTATTACAAGGTATCTTATAGAGATTTTGTTACTCCAGTCTTCATCTTGTCTCAGGCAAAAAATTATGGTGTGAATTTGCAACGTTCAACATATGTTTTTGCTAATAAAGATGGTGCATTTGGAGTTTTAGCTGAATTGAAAGACAGTACTCAATTAGCAGGAGGAATCGAAAAGCTAAAACACTTTTTTGATGTAAGGGAAATGCATGTCGGTCAACAAAAAGTATATAAGATTCAAAATAATAAATCCTATTTATTTTATGGGAAGAACTACATCTGTTTCTACAAAGGTGATTCACTTAAGAAAGAACTTAAACGTATTGTAGAAGCCAAAACAGACCAAGTTTCTCCAACATGGATGGAATTAATTAACCAACAGAAACAGCTCAATAGAAGTGTGATTATCTATTCGCGTTTAAGTGATTTCAAAGAAATGGGATTAGATCAAGTTTTGGCTTATCCAATCATTGACTCAACACATATTTGTTTTCAGACTTATATTGCTAGTTCTGACACGCTACCGATTGGTGTTGCAACTTCAATGGGCAAGAACTTTGTCAAGGGTGATTTTACGAGGTTGTTTGCCAATATTCATGTCGATCCAACTTATTTGAAACAACACCCAGAGCATCCATTGTACACATACTTAATGAAGCAGAGTGCCCGAATTAGTTTTCCTTTCAAAGATTTTTTGAAGAAATGGGATGGACATTTGAGCTTTCAACAAGGTGGATTGATTAGTATTGAAGAAAAATTCATTGAATCGGAATTGGATGATGATTTTAATATAACTGAGGTTGTAAAAAGTAGAGAGGTAAAAGTACCAGGTTTTGCTGTAAACTATTCGCTAAACTCAAATGGCAATGCATTATTAGATCTTTTACTTGCAAAAGGGTTTATTACCAATCAAGAAGGAAAGTATCATATCTTGGTTTCTCCACCATTGAATTATAAACAAATGAATAAGGGACAGACACATTTGTTTTATGCAACAAAGTTGCCTCCAAAGATGGAAGAGTCAAATGAGACTTCAATTATGTGGACGCACAAAGGAACTCAGTACTATGTTACAGTAGATAGTCTTAAGACTTTCGAATTGTACGGTAAATTGAAGTTCAGTATGGAAAGTATCCTCTCAAAGAAGAATATTACAGATAATTTCTAGCCTTCAATTCTTCGATCTGCATCCTTCAAGAAAATAGCAATCTCAGAAATAATTTGCGCTTTACGTTCATCTTTTGGCGCTGAATCTTCTAAGTATTCTTTTAAGTGCCATTGAGATTCCAAAATTTGAGTTTCTTCAATGTCACCAGTAATGTTTTCCAAAATGGTCAAACAATCCAATGCTTCAAGAAAATCTCCTTCACAAGCGATTAGTACGAAATCAGCGATATATTTTGAGTAATCTAGTGAGGTGTTCCAAATAGTTGAAAGTAACAATTGACGGATAGGCAAATATGCTTCGTCGCGAATAATTTCAATCATCATGTCAACAGTTGAAGTGTCTTTTAGGCTTGAGAAAATTTCTAAGATTTCTTTTTGAAACTTTGTTTTCTCTAAATCAGACAACAATAAATTTGCTAAAGGCTTAATAACCGTAGCATCTCCTTCGGTTTTTAGTCCCCCTAAAGCTTTCTTTATTTGTTTTTCATCTGAAGATGCAAGTAATTCGATAATTTGTTTGACTTTCACTGCTTGTTTTTTTGCAAAGTTAATGATTAATACGCAATTGAAACAAGATTAAAATTGAAATGATTTGGTGTAAAAAATAACTAGATGTAGTTATTTTTTTTTTCGTAAATGAAACTTACTTTTGAACAAGATAAAAAAGAAGATATTGAATCTGCTACTACTCATCTTATACAGGCATTTCAATCTATCGTTTTCTAACTTATCAACAGCCTACCATTGAGGATGGAAAGGTCAGTGGTTGCACTGACCTTTTTCCGTTAATATTATTCTGTTTCCTACGCTAAATTCCCTTAAATAATTTTAATTTTGTTCTGATAAAATAATGAATGATGAAAGTTTCTTATAATTGGTTAAAACAATATACAACGATTAGTGCTACACCTGAGGAGTTAGATAAGATTTTAACAGATACAGGTCTGGAGGTCGAAGGAGTGGAAAAAATTGAGGCTGTGAAGGGAGGCTTGACAGGTGTTGTAGTTGGTAAAGTTTTGACATGTGAGAAACATCCAGATGCAGATAAATTGAAAGTTACAACTGTTGATGTTGGTGCAGGTGAGCCTTTACAAATTGTTTGTGGTGCCCCAAATGTAGCTGCTGGACAGAAAGTTGTCGTAGCAACTGTTGGAACTACTCTTTGGCCAACTCCAGAGGAGGCTTTTAAGATTAAATTGTCTAAAATTAGAGGTGTTGAATCTCAAGGAATGTTGTGCGCCGAAGATGAATTAGGAATCGGAAAAAGTCATGCTGGAATCATGGTTTTAGACGAAGCAATCGAAGTGGGGACACCAGCATCTAAGGTTTTCAATTTGGAAGATGATTATACAATTGAAATCGGTCTAACTCCGAATCGTGCTGATGCGATGGGACATATTGGGGTTGTGAGAGACTACATTGCTTATGCAAATTTTCATCAACAGGCTTCGTTGAAGTTGGAAATGCCAAATGTGCAAGATTGCTCTACTGGTACAAATCAAAAAACTGTAAGTATTGAAGTGGCAGATGCTACTTTGTGCCCAAAATATGCTGGATTGACAATTGATGGTGTTACAATAAAACCCTCTCCTTCTTGGTTGCAAAATAAATTGCGTGCAGTTGGAATTTCTCCAATCAACAACATTGTTGATATAACAAATTATGTGATGCGTGAGTTGGGTACTCCTTTGCATGCATTCGATTACGAACAATTAAATGGTAAAATAGTTGTTCGCAATGCAAAGGCTGGAGAAAAATTTGTGACACTTGATGGTGTTGAACGAACACTTTCTTCTCAAAACTTGATGATTACAAATGGTGAAGAGAATTTATGTATCGCTGGTGTTTATGGAGGATTAAACTCTGGTGTGAAAGAAAGTACAACTACAGTTTTCATCGAATCAGCATATTTCAATCCTGTTTCTGTGAGAAAAACAGCAAAAGAGCATGGATTGAGTACCGATGCTTCATTCCGTTTTGAGCGTGGAGTAGATCCAAGTTTGACTGAATATGCATTGAGACGTTGTGCTTCATTGATTTTGGAAATTGCTGGTGGTGAAATCGCTATGCCGGAAGTAGTAATCGGTTCAACTGAGGTTTCGAGACAAGTCGAATTTAGCTATACGCGCTGCAATCAACTAATCGGAACAACAATTTCTAAAGAGCAAGTAAAAGAAATTTTGAGCTATTTGGATATCAATGTTTTAGCTGAACAAGATGATTTGTTGACATTATCCGTTCCAACATACCGTGTGGATGTTTTACGTGAAGCAGATGTGATTGAGGAAGTATTGAGAATTTACGGATTCAACAATGTTCCTCTTCCTGAAAAAATGAATATGTCAGTTGGAGTATTTCCAAAACCAGATATTGAAAAAGTGCAAGCTACATTGAGCGAATTTTTGGTCGGAAAAGGGTTCAGTGAAATGATGAACAACTCGTTGACAAAATCAAGTTATATTGAGAAATTCGGAGGTGAAACATTAAAATCAGCTCACAATGTTCCAATTTTAAATCCTTTGTCAAATGACTTAGATGTGATGAGACAATCGATGGTGTTTAATGCTTTGGAAACAATTGAGCACAATCAAAATAGACAAAATCCGGATTTGAAACTATTTGAGTTTGGTAAAGTCTATCACAAATTTGAAAACTATACAGAGAACAAACGATTATTGCTTGCTGTAACAGGAAAAAGTAATCAAGAGAATTGGAATGATAGCAATGACTCAAATTCTTTTTATAGTTTGAAAGGATATGTAATGGCTATCTTGAAGCGTTTGGGATTGGATCAATTTGTGAAAGAAAAAGCATTGGAACAACACGACTTATTAGATGGATTGAAATTATCTGTTTTGA
>DATGOZ010000399.1:0-2834 GCA_035305395.1 Taishania sp.
CCAAAACACCCACAGTCGTCAACACATTGCGGTTGTTTCATCTCATCAACTACAATTTCAGTGCTATTCTGACTGATGATTTTAATGCCCTTATCTGTTTCGGCTTGTTTTAATTTGGATTCAGCTATTGGGTCAGATAAAGCATATACATCACGATCTAGGAATTTCTTAGACGAGTCACACGTTGCTGTGTGCCATGTCAAAAACGTGAAAAATACCATCATTAAGATGAGTAAATAAGAAACGAGTTTGATTTTTCCTCCAATGATGAGTAATACACCCAAAATGATTTCTACGATACAAATGATTACACTTAGTGTAAGTGCATATTCTATTAAGAATTCAAGCGAAAAACCAGGCGCTCCAAACCATTCTTTGATACGGTAGGCAAGTGCTCCATCTTCAAAATATTCTTCTAATTTGTAAGCAAAACCAAGTGGGTCATTTGCTTTTACAAGACCAGAAACGATGAATAGACCTCCAATAATTGCTCTGGAAACATTTGCCATCATCAAGCGACCTTTGAAAATAATTAGTCCAGCTGTAGCCAAGGCCAACAAACCAAAACCAATTAATTTCATTACTAATCCGTTGCCTGAAAAACTATCATGGTAGGCAATAGTTACACATGTTATCCCTGCTAAGTTCATTAGTACGAATAACAAGTTGAAGACGAATGATCTTCCTGATACCGAAATATTCAAATTTTTAGCTCTCATACCTAAGTTTTTTCTATTATTACAATGTTAAGTGAATCAAGGCAAAAACAGCATAATTAAGCATATCGTAATAGTTTGCATCAATTCCTTCACTAATTAGCGTATTTCCCTTGTTATCTTCGATTTGTTTTACACGTAAAATCTTTGTTAAGATAAGGTCTGTTAGTGAACTCACACGCATATCTCTCCAAGCTTCACCATAATCATGGTTTTTTTTCAGCATTAAATCGTATGCATTTTGAGCATATTTGTCATAAAGTGCATTTGCTTGCTCTTCTGTTAAATCCAATTCTGTTAATTCTTTTTCACCCAATTGAATCAATGCCATGATGCAGTAGTTGACAATTGCAATGAATTCTCCCTCAACTGTTTCTCCAACACGGTTTTCTCCTGTTTCTTGAATGGTACGGATGCGTTGGGCTTTGATAAATAATTGGTCGGTTAGTGAACTTGGGCGAAGTATGCGCCAAGAAGTCCCGTAATCTTTCGTTTTTTTGCTGTAAATTTCCTTACAGTGCGTAATTACTTTTGTATATTGTGCGTCTGTTTGATTCATTCTTTTACAAAATGGAAATTCAAGCGTTGAATATACTAAATTAAACCGAAACTCAATAAAATGGATACTTTTTTAATGGATTTGTCGAGACCGCAGATAATGGGGATTTTGAATGTAACGACGGATTCTTTTTATGCTAGAAGTCGAACAATTAGTGAAAAAGAGTTGTTGCTCGCAGCTGAAAAACATGTGGTAGAAGGTGCGTCTATTTTAGATATCGGAGGAATGTCGACTCGTCCAAATTCTGTGATGGTGAGTGAAGAAGATGAGCGCACTCGGATTGTGGAGGCGTTGACTCTTTTGAAAAAAGAATTTCCAACCATTTTGATATCAGTAGACACGTTCCGTTCTTCTGTTGCTCAATCTGCTATTGATTTTGGAGCTTCGATTATCAATGACATTAGTGGATTTCAGTTTGATCCAGCATTGTTTGATGTGATTGTGCGTAATAAAATCAGTTACATTTTAATGCATGTTCACGGTACGTTTGAAACAATGCATCAGGTGGTAGAAGAGGGAGATGTGGTGAATCGAGTAAAAAATTATTTTCGAGATAAGCTGAGTTTACTGGAGTCGAGTGGTTTGAAAAATGTCGTTTTGGATCCAGGATTTGGTTTTAGTAAGACATTGGAAGATAATTATGAGTTGTTGCACAACATGGAACAATTAAGCCAATTTAACAAACCAATTTTGGTTGGTATTTCACGTAAATCAATGATTTATAAAAAATTGAACGTGACACCAGAGGAATCATTGAATGGAACAACAGCTTTAAATACAATCGCATTATTGAAAGGTGCAAATATTTTACGTGTTCATGATGTAAAAGCATGTAAACAGGTGATAGACTTATTATTTAGCTGAAATGGTAAACACTGAAATGAAAAAAGAGAACCTGATTAATCAGATTCTCTTTTTTTATCTTGTGTAGTGAATTAAATTATTTCACCGCATTATCGTAACGATCTTTGTATTCTTTTGCTTTTTCAGAATCTCCCAAGTTTTGGTTGATTTGGAAAAGAATCAATAATACGTTGGCATCTTTAGGTTGTTTTGTGATATAAGCTTCCAATGGATCTAATGCTTTTTTGTACAATTCTTGGCTTTTCGCTAACGTTAAATCGTACTTGAAGTCATTTGGATTCATCTCGTTTGCCTCATCACGTAATTTTGTTGCCCAAGTTACATAGTGCGCACCTAAGTTATATTGTGCATCTGCATAGTTAGGATCGATTTCCAACGCTTTCAATAATGCTTCTTCTGCTTTTTCATCTTGACCTAAATCTGTGTAGATTGTCCCAATAATATAGTGAAGTTGCTTATTTTTTGGGTCAGCATCGATTGCATCGTTTAACGATTTTTCAGCAGCAACATTATCTCCTTTTGCAATGTTTACACGAACTAATTCTAATAAGATTGTTTTATCGTTACCGAACTTAGCTTTACCATTTTGCAAAATTTCGATTGCTTTGTCATGGTTTCCTAATTTAGCGTATGCAGCAGCAGCTAACGCGAACGCTTCTCCTTTTTTGTAACCAACAGTTGTCAATTCTTCGTAT
>DATGOZ010000400.1:0-2055 GCA_035305395.1 Taishania sp.
CAAATGGAAGCTGATCGATTGAAAGCTGAAATAAGTAGTACTTATCCCACAAGTTTTATCGTTCAGGAGAAAATAAATCTACCAAGGATAGACTAATTTGATTTGTCAATTATAGATTTGGCAGCAACGAATCCACTAGCAAAACAAGCTTGCAACAAGTAACCACCTGTTGGTGCATCCCAATCAAGCATTTCACCAACCGCATAAATATTCGGATTCTTTTTCAGCTCAAAATTGGATGTCATTTCGTTCATCGACAAACCACCAACAGAGGAAATAGCTTCGTCAATGGGTCTTAATTTGTCAACAGATAACTTGAATTCAACAATATTCCTCAAGAACGTTTCATCATCCAAGAATTCAGCTTTTGATAAAAATCGTTTAAACAAACGTATAACAATCTTTGATAATTTTAAAGAACTTAAAAATTCACTCTTATTTCCTTTGAATTTCGAAAATCTTAAAGTGAGTTCATCAAATGAAAGTTGAGGTTTAAAATTAATTGAAAGCTCACTTATTCCACTTCGAACATATTGATTCAAGGCATAGATTGGGGGTCCTTCCACTCCATAGGTTGTCAAAACGACTTCACCCAAAAGTTGTCTATCTGCAATTTGAACTAAAACATTCTTCAGAACATTCCCTTCAAAATGGGTATCCCAATTGGATATTATCATTCCGGCATTACTTGCTTCAAAAGGAATTACATCAAATTGTTTTTGTTTAAATAAACTAAACCATGTTCCAGTTGACCCTGTCTTTTTCCAAGAAGCACCTCCCAATGCCAAAACACAATAATCAAAAATATGAACAGTTTTGGTATCATTATTCTGAACTACAATTTGCTTAGAATCGAAATCAACTAATTCATGATTTGTCACAATTCGAACACCATTATCTTTCAACATAGAAATCCACGCATTTAAAACATCAATTGGTTTAATTCCAACTTTTGGGAACAACTTACCGCTAGACCCTACATAGGTCTCAACACCAATTTCATTCAAAAAAGAAACCACAGCGTGATTGTCAAAAGCATGAAAAGCTTCTTGAATAATTGAGTGATTATAGTTTGAGATAAACGTATTGGAATCTTTTGCATTGGATAAATTAAATCCACCATGGCCAGCAACTAAAAATTTGCGTGCCACGGCCTTATTTGCGTCAAAAACTGTAATATCAAATTGTTTAGACTTGCTCAACTGATAAGCTGTCATTAAACCTGAAGGTCCACCACCAATGATGACAACTTTTTTCATAAACTATCTCAGACAAAAACCTAAAACTGCGTCCGAAAAGGCATCTGGTTGTTCAGCATGAACCCAGTGACCAGCATTTTCAATTGTCACAAACTCACTATCTGGGAAACACGATTCAATTTCTGAAAAATCTTCATCTAAAATATAATTCGATAATTCTCCACGTATGAACAACGTTTGAACAAATGATTCTCCTTCAGGCATGGATGATAGGATTTCATCCATTTTTTCTTCCAACACTTTAACATTCATTCTCCAAGCCATCTTTCCTTTTTCAACCCAATAGATGTTTTTCAGGATAAATTGCTTAACACCTTCCGAATCTACAAATTTTGAAATGTGAGCTTCTGCCTCACCTCTATTCTGAATACTTGATAAATCTAGCGTATTAATTGCTTGTAAAATATGTTGGTGATGTGGCGGATAAGATTTCACTCCCATATCAACCACGATTAATTTTTCTAATAAATCTTCATGAGATTGAGCAAAACGCATTGCAACTTTACCTCCCATTGAGTGACCAAGTAAAATGACACCGTTAAGATTTAGATCTTTAAACAACTCATAAACATCTTGCACCATAATATCGTAAGAGAATTCATCAGACCAATCAGAGTGACCGTGGTTTCTCAAATCAACCATAATTACTCTGAAATATTCAGCGAAACGTTTCCCGTGTGACTGCCAATTATCTGAACTTCCGAAGAGACCATGTAAAATAACCAAAGGCTTACCAGATCCCATTTCCCTATAGTGCAATTTCATACTTGAATATTTTACGCAAAATTACAACAAT
>DATGOZ010000401.1:0-5950 GCA_035305395.1 Taishania sp.
CAAAAAAATCAAAGTTTTTTGTAGTATCAAGGATATCAGTCAAATACAAATTAGAAAGCCTAGAATAAAACAGCAACAAACCAATATATACGGGGACTTGAAGAAAATCTACATTAACAAAGAAGTTCTCAAAAAGGCAAAAAATAAACCTAAAATTTTTAATAAATTCAAGAACAGATTTAAAAGCCAAACTAAGGATCAAAAAAGAGTTGATATCAAAAAGAAGCTCATAGAAATCAAAAACAAAAAAGCTCAACTTTATTAGTTGAGCTTTTAAATATTTAGTTAAACTATTATTCTTAAGAATTCAATGCTTCGGCACCACCAACGATTTCTAAAATTTCGTTTGTAATAGCTGCCTGTCTTGCTTTGTTATAAGACAATTTCAAAGATCTTTGCAATTCTTTTGCATTATCTGTTGCTTTATGCATAGCTGTCATACGCGCTCCATGTTCTGCAGCATTTGAATCTAGCAATGCTTTGAATAGTTGAATATTTAAAGACTTTGGAATTAAATCCTCAACAATTTCCTTTTTAGACGGCTCAAAAATATAGTCAGCATTCATAGTCGACTCTTCTTGAACTGTACTAACAATTGGAAGCATTTGTTCAGTAATTACATCTTGAGTTGCTGCGTTGACGAACTTGTTATAAACAAGAACAACTTTGTCAAATTCTTTATTGATAAAACGCTCCATAATATCTTTTGAGATAATTGAAGAGTTTTCAAAACTCAAAGCTCCAAAGATATCTTCAACTGGGGCAATTTCATCATTGATGTAATAATACTCGGATTTTTTATAAGCATCTTTGATTTTCTTACCCAAACAAAGTACGTTTGTATTGCAATTTGCATAATCAACATTTATCAATTGATTCACTCGTTTAATAATGTTGTTATTGAAACCACCACACAAACCTCTGTTGGAAGTAACCGCAACAATCAATACATTGTTTACTGGTCTCTCTTCAGCAAACGCATTATCAGAAATATCTAAAGTTGCACTTAAGTTACCCAAGATTTCTTGTAACTTTTCAGCGTAGGGACGCATCTGAGTAATTGCATCTTGAGCTCGTTTCAATTTAGCAGCAGAAACCATCTTCATTGCAGAAGTAATCTGCATCGTTGAACCAACCGATGTAATTCTGTTACGTATTTCCTTTAAACTTGGCATCTTAATTGAATTTCAGATAAATGCGGAATTCGAAAATTCCGCATCTAAATTTATTTAATATTTACTTGCGATTTCTTTCGCTACTTTTCCTAAAATATCTGTGTCAGCATCTTCGTATTTACCAGCTTTTAATCTAGCCAATACATCAGCATGCTTCGCTTCCAAGTAATTCAAATATTCTTTTTCGAATTCCTTTACTTTAGAAACCGGTACGTTTTGGATCAACCCTTTAGTACCTACGTAAATGATTGCAATTTGTTTTTCAACTGACATTGGGTCACCTTCACGTTGTTTCAAAATCTCAACGTTTCTAGCTCCTTTATCCAATACAGATTTAGTAGCTGCATCCAAATCAGAACCGAATTTAGCAAACGCTTCTAATTCCCTATATTGAGCTTGGTCTAATTTCAAAGTACCAGCTACTTTTTTCATTGATTTAATTTGAGCATTACCTCCTACACGTGATACAGAGATACCAACGTTAATAGCTGGACGAATACCAGAGTTGAACAAGTCAGACTCCAAGAAAATTTGTCCATCTGTAATCGAAATTACGTTTGTAGGGATATATGCAGAAACGTCACCAGCTTGCGTTTCGATGATAGGCAATGCAGTCAACGATCCTCCACCTTTTACTTTACCTTTCAAAGACTCTGGCAAATCATTCATTTGAGCAGCGATATTATCATCACCGATGATTTTTGCAGCACGTTCTAACAAACGAGAGTGTAAGTAGAATACGTCACCTGGGTAAGCCTCACGACCTGGAGGACGACGTAATAACAAAGACACCTCACGGTAAGCAACAGCTTGTTTAGACAAGTCATCAAATACAATTAATGCTGGACGACCAGTATCACGGAAGTATTCACCAATAGCAGCACCAGTCATTGGAGCATAGAACTGCATTGGAGCAGGGTCAGAAGCATTAGCGGCAACGATAGTTGTATAAGCCATTGCACCTGCATCTTCCAATTTTTTAACGATACCTGCAACTGTTGAACCTTTTTGTCCAACTGCAACATAAATACAGTACACTGGTTGACCTGCGTCGTAAAATTCTTTTTGGTTGATAATTGTATCGATACAAACCGTAGTTTTACCAGTTTGACGGTCACCAATTACTAACTCACGTTGTCCACGTCCTATAGGAATCATCGCGTCTACAGCTTTGATACCAGTTTGCAAAGGTTCTGTTACTGGTTGACGGAAAACTACCCCTGGAGCTTTACGCTCGATAGGCATTTCATACAACTCACCAGCGATTGGTCCTTTACCATCGATTGGGTTACCCAAAGTATCTACAACACGACCAACCATACCTTCACCTACTTTCACAGATGCGATACGACCAGTTCTTTTAACTGTATCACCTTCCTTAACCTCTGTAGAACGTCCTAAAACTACGACACCTACATTATCTTCTTCAAGGTTTAATGCGATACCGTTGGTACCTCCATCAAACTCTACTAATTCACCATACTGAACGCCGTCCAAACCGTAGATACGCGCAATACCATCACCGATTTGAAGAACTGTTCCAACCTCTTGTAACTCCGCTTCTGAACGAAATCCAGATAATTGTTCTCTTAAAATTGCAGATACTTCTGCTGGTTTCACTTCTGCCATCTTTATTAGCTTTACTTTGATCCGTGATTAAACGGGTTATCTTGTTAAACGTTGTTTTAAATTATTTAATTGACTTGCAACTGATGCGTCAATTTGTTTATCATCTACTCTTACAATAAATCCTCCAATCAAGTCTGCATCTACTTTTTCAGTAACCTTTAAAGTTTTACCTGAAGTAAGACCTTGAACTTTTGAAAGAATTAAAGTTTTAGTTGCTTCATCCAAAGGTTTTGCAGAAACCAAGGTCAAAGGAGTAATTCCTTTGTATTGATTTACCAAAGTCTCAAATGCGCTAGCGATCTCACCAAGAAAAGATTCACGACCTTTCTTTGTAATCAATTCAATGAATTTAATACTTAATTCTTGAAAATCACCAAACAATTGCTTGAAAATAGAGATTTTCTTATCTGAATTAACGATTGGAGACTTAATAAGTAAAGCAAAATCTGGAGATTCCACTGTAACACTATGCAAGTAATTCATGTCCTTTAGAACAGAATCAATTTGATTTGTTTCGATTGCTAAATCCAAAAGTGCCTTAGCATATCTAGATGCTGCTTTTGTACTTGTCATTGTGATTAATTCAAGTTAATTTCCTCTGCTAATTTATTTGCAAGTGCATTTTGCTTTTCATCGCTAGCCAAATTCTCACGAACGATTTTTTCAGCAATTTCTATTGAAAATACAGCCATTTGCTCTTTCAATTCAGCAACAGCAGCAGTTTTTTCAGCGTTGATAGAAATACGTGCTGCTTCTAACACTTTTTCTGCTTCCGCTTTAGCTTTAGATTTTGCATCTTCAACCATTTTATCAGCAGTTGCTTTAGCATCTTTAATCATTGCATCACGCTCAGCTCTCGCTTCTTGCAAAAGATTATTGTTTTTAATTTCCAAATCAGCCAATGCCTTTTTAGCTTCTTCAGCTGATTCTAAAGCATTTTTGATACCTTCTTCACGCGCTTCTAACGCATTCAAAATTGGTTTCCAAGCAAACTTTCCTAAAAGGAAAATAATGATCAACAATAAGATCGTTTGCATGATAAACAACCCTGGAGAAAAATCTTTAAATAATACTTCCATGATACTTATTTATACGTTGTGTTTAAATTTTCTTTTGTTTAAATCAAGAAGTGTATCCGATAACCAACCGTTAAGGGATACACTTGTTTCTTTTGGATTATTTTCCTAGGATCAAAGCACCGAAAGCCAAACCTTCCAATAAGGCACCGATGATCAACATCGCTGTTTGGATTTTTCCTGCTGCTTCTGGTTGACGAGCAATTCCTTCCATTGCTTTACCACCAATTTGTCCTAAACCGATACCAGCACCGATAACGATTAATCCTGCTCCAATTAAATTGTACATAGAACTTATATTTATATATTATTTAAACAAAAACTTATTAATGGTGGTCATCATGATGATGATCCTGTACTGCAACTCCGATAAACAAAGAAGACAACATTGTAAATACGAACGCTTGCAAATACGCTACCAACAACTCAATTAAGAAAATAAACAATGACAATACTACAGAGATTCCTGTTGAACCAACAGCAGTAAATTGTGATTTCAATAAAATTGTTAATGCAATCAATGCCATCAATACTGAGTGACCAGCTGTCATGTTAGCAAACAAACGAACCATCAAAGAGAATGGTTTTGTAAACATCCCCAAAACTTCGATTGGTGCTAATATGATTTTCATTGGAACTGGTGCTCCTGGCATCCAAAAAATATGCTTCCAATAATCTTTGTTTCCTTTGAACTGAGTAATAAAAAATGTAAACAATGCTAAACACATTGTAACAGCGATATTACCTGTTACGTTAAATCCAAGTGGAGTCAACCCTAATAAGTTTAACACCAAAATCAAGAAGAATACTGTTAACAAGTACCCCATGAATTTTCTGTGTTTTTCTTTTCCAATATTAGGAATTGCAATTTCATCACGAACAAAGATTACCAATTCTTCCAAACCTCCTTTCAATCCAGAAGGAACAGATGACTTTGCGTAAGATTTTGCCAATGATCTAAATAATAAGAAAACAATCAAGAATGCTAAAACTGTACCCAATACATTTTTTGTAACTGAGAAATCCAAAGGACGGTAGTTTTGTACACGATGATCTTCGTCATAATTGATCGTACCTTCGGCATCCGTTTTATAAATTTTTCCGTGGTAGTATTTGTAGAAATTACCATTGCTTTCAGCTACTGCTTCACCATGATGAAATTTAGAAGAAGAAAAAACTTGCAAACCTGCTTCATTATCCCACAAGATGATAGGTAACGAAAACCCATAATGTTTACCAGTCTCTCCATCCGTAAAGAATGTAAAATCATGCGCATCTTGCAAGTGGTGCTTGATATATGCATCAATTTCTTCCTTCGTATCTACTGGACCAGCAGCATGAACCTCGTGCTTACCTCCCTCTTCATGAGCGCCTTGCCCCTCTGTCTTGTGTTCACCTGCATAGGTAAAAGAAGCTAAAAAGACAAAAATTCCGACTAAGAATTGAATGGATTTCTGTGCTATCATCATAATTATCAATGTAAAAATAAAATGGTCTACCCAAAATTTTGCGCAAAGGTATACAATTAATTAGAAATCTATGCTATTTGAACAAATAAAATTACTTAGAATCCGAATTTTGTATATCCAACTTTTTAAATAATAAATACGCAAAAGTCTTTTCAATTATCAAGCACGTCATAATTGGAATTAAAATCGCTACTCGAAGTCTAAAAGGTAAATCATCTTCTGTTAGGAACATACTGATAAATAACCCCAATTTAAACACTGTCAAGACTAAAAAATAAATCGGCATTTTATGTGATGCTTTTACAAACAAAATTGCCGTTGCAGTAATTAAAACAAAGGAAGAAAATGCTAAAAACTTATATACTTTGACTACTAACGGATACTCCAATCCTTTCTGTTCGAAGTAGAATTGGCTAAAATAAAAACCTAACGCAAGGACTAGTGATAAAGCACCAATAAAAACAAGGGTGAGTTTTATGATTTTGAAATTATTTTGATTCATTTTTTTCCTCTTCGTTACTAAGTGTGATAACCTGTCTAATAAAAGAATAAACAGAGCCAAAAACGGCAAGTAAAGTTAGTATTTTAAAGTACAATTCAT
>DATGOZ010000402.1:0-7041 GCA_035305395.1 Taishania sp.
ATTTGTATGCTTGGTTTTTGTATGGGCTTTTAACTGTAAACTGGTTTTTTAGAAAAGACTTTATCCAAATTGTTGACTATAAAAATCGAGGATTACTTAAAACTCAAAATACATCTTTTGGAAAAGAGTTGACAATCATCATTGTTTCTAAAATATTATATGCTTTCTTATTGATCGCTATTCCAATGATTTTTGCTCCAGCAGCTTGGTATATCTCATTAATTGGATTTTTCATCATGCAATTTATCTCTGGATTCTTATTGTCGATTATTTTCCAGTCAGCACACGTAGTTCCAAGCTCTGTTTTTCCAGTTCCAGATGAATCAGGAAATATCCAAGCAGATTGGGCTGTGAATCAATTGTACAATACAGCAAACTTTGCTCCAAAAGCACGTATTTTATCATGGTATGTTGGTGGACTAAATTATCAAGTTGAACACCACTTGTTTCCAAATATTTGTCACGTTCACTACAAGGATATTTCAAAGATTGTAAAACAAACTGCATTGGAGTACAATTTACCTTATTACAGTTATGCAACATTTTATAGTGCTATAAAAGATCACGCAAAATTGTTAAAGAATTTAGGTAAATACGATACATTACCGAGTACTGTAAAAGCAAAAAAATAATGACATTTGAGGAGGTTTGCACATACTGTCTAGCGAAGGTAGGTTGTGAAGAAACCTATCCATTTGATCAAACAACTTTGGTTTTTAAGGTTGGCGGGAAGATGTTCGCTCTCATCGATGTGGTAGATTGGACAACAATTAACCTTAAATGTGACCCCGAACGAGCAATCGAATTGCGTGAACAATATGCTGAGATTATTCCGGGATATCATATGAATAAAACCCATTGGAATACGGTTCAACTCAATGGTAGTTTAAGTAATCAATTGATTTACGAGCTAATTGATCATTCTTATGAATTGGTGTTTAATTCCCTTCCGAAAAAGATTAAGTTGGAGTTAAAGGCAGATTTCTAGTTTCCTTAACCAGAATCATATTTAATTATGCGAGTTGATAAATATATTTGGTGTGTAAGATTGAGCAAAACACGTTCAATTGCAACTGATTTAGTATCAAAAGGCAAAGTAAAAGTGAATGGGGAACAAGTGAAACCTTCGAAAAATGTAAAACCTGGTGATATCGTTGAACTTCAAAAGAACTCGGCAACATTTAGATATAAAGTATTGGCATTGTTAAATAATCGTGTTGGTCCAAAACTTGTTGAAGGATATGTTTTGGATATTACAGATCCTTTAGAAATAGAAAAATACAAGCAATATCAGTTAGCTCAAAGCGCTTATCGTGAGTTAGGTACAGGTAAACCTTCCAAAAAAGATCGTCGAGATATAGCTGATTTCTTAGAAGGATGGTAGCATCCAACTTCATTTCAAAAAATAATTCAAAGGTAAAGGACTTGAGATGTTAAAAAATGAAAAGAATAATTGTTGTTCATGACCAAAGAATGACATTTTATTTTCAATTATCATTACCTTTGCTCTTTAGTTTTAATAATTTAATAAAAAGAAAATGGTATCAGGGATATTAGGGGTTATTGGACCTGGACAAATTGTTTTGGTTCTTGTTATAGTTCTATTGTTATTCGGTGGTAAGAAAATTCCTGAATTAATGAAAGGTTTAGGAAAAGGAATCAAAGAATTCAAAGACGCTTCAAAGGGAGAAGACGAAAAAGCAAAAGAAGAAGAAACGAAATAAAACTCAACATTTTATATGTATCGCACACTGAGTGAGGTTAAAGCTCAATTATCAGCTGGTAAGTCCGTTGTTGCTGTTGTTGAAACTTATTTGAGAGAAATCGAAAAACAAAGCGATTTAAATGCTTTTGTTGAAGTGTTTTCAGATTCAGCTTTGCAACAAGCACAATTTGTTGATCAAAAGATTAAAGATGGAAGAGCTGGTAAGTTGGCAGGGATGGTTGTAGGGATTAAGGATAACTTGTGCTACAAAGGACATCAAGTCAGTGCCTCTTCAAAAATATTAAGTGGTTTTGAATCGCTTTTTACAGGTACCGCACTTCAGCGATTAATTGACGAAGATGCAATCATTATCGGGCGTTTAAATTGTGATGAATTTGCAATGGGAAGTTCGAATGAAACGTCTTTTTATGGTCCGGTTAAAAATCCTTTAAATCCAATTACAGTGCCTGGAGGTTCTTCAGGAGGTTCTGCAGCAGCTGTTGCGGCAGGTCTATGTACTGCAGCTTTGGGTAGTGATACGGGAGGTTCTATTCGTCAACCAGCATCTTTTACAGGAACGTATGGTGTAAAACCAACTTATGGTCGAATCAGTCGTTATGGTTTGATTGCTTATGCTTCTTCATTTGATCAAATTGGACCATTTACCAATTCATTGGAAGACGCAGCATTACTTTTGGAAGTAATGTCAGGCAAAGATGAAATGGATTCAACTTCTTCTTCTAAGCCAGTAACACAATTGTTGGACGGTAATTTACCTGCAAAGTTGAAAGTTGCTGTTTTGAAAGAAAGTTTTGATACAAAAGGAATCGACCAAGAAGTAATTAGTCAAACAGAAGCGGTTATTGAGCAATTGAAAAATAATGGTCACGAAGTTGAAATGGTTTCGTTTCCTTATTTGGATTATGTTGTTCCAACGTATTATGTCTTGACAACTGCTGAGGCTTCTTCAAACTTGTCTCGTTTTGATGGTGTTCATTTCGGATATAGAAGTGCCGATGCAAAAGGTGTTGAAGAAACATATAAAAAATCTAGAACAGAAGGTTTTGGAAAAGAAGTGAAACGTCGTATCATGGCTGGAACATTTGTTCTATCTCATGGTTATTACGATGCATATTATACAAAAGCACAAAAAGTTAGACGTGTACTGCAAGATAGAACAAATGAAATTTTGAGTAATTATGATTTCATCATTTTGCCTACAACGCCATCAACTGCTTTTGAGGCAGGAGGTGTGAAGGATCCGATTCAAATGTATCTGCAAGATATTTTTACAGTTCATGCGAATTTGACAGGCCATCCTGCTATCTCCATTCCAATCGGTAAACACAGCAATGGTTTGCCTTTCGGATTGCAAATTATGGCAAAACCATTCGATGAAAATGGTATGTTGAACTTTGCTTCATATATCGAAAAACTTTAATAATTTGAAATGATTATGCGATTTGCATTACAACTGATATTCGTTACCTTTTGCTATTTTGTTGGTTTTGGACAAACAACTTCAACAACGCTGAGCGATGATCAGTTTGCGAATGTTGTAGAGCAGTCATTTGCAATGTATTATGCAGAATACGCAAAAAAGGAAAGTGAATCTTACGAAACAGTAATTGCTAAATTAAACTATACTGACGGTCAAGTAGTAGAATTTTCTGATGATGTTTATTGCGAGCGTTTGAAAGAAATCAATAAGATGACTCCGTTTAAGTTGGAATGTAATGAAGCAACGCTTTCGACAATTCGTTTTTTTGTAAAAAATAGAAGAGGTTTTGCGCGCATTGTGTTAGGTAGATCAAAATTGTATTTTGACATGTACGAGGCTAAATTAGCTGAGCACGGTTTACCAATCGAATTAAAATATTTAAGTGTTATCGAAAGTGGATTACGACCACAAGTTAAATCAAGAGCTGGTGCTTTGGGACTGTGGCAATTCATGTACGGAACAGGTAAAATGTTTGGATTGAAAGAAAATTCGTACATCGATGAACGCATGGATCCGGAAAAAGCAACAGATGCTGCATGTCGCTATTTGAAACAATTGTACAATATTTATGGCGATTGGAATTTAGCTCTTGCAGCCTACAACGCTGGACCAGGGAATGTCAACAAGGCAATTCGTAGATCAGGTAATAAAACGACTTATTGGGAAGTTAGACCCTTTTTACCGAAAGAAACACAAGGATATGTCCCTAACTTCATTGCAGCAACCTACTTGTTGACCTACCATGCCGAGCACAATATTATTCCAGCGGAAGCTCCAATCCACTAT
Source organism: Taishania sp. (assembly GCA_035305395.1). Taxonomy (GTDB): domain Bacteria; phylum Bacteroidota; class Bacteroidia; order Flavobacteriales_D; family Crocinitomicaceae; genus Taishania. The sequence continues at coordinate 3,993 of DATGOZ010000402.1, forward strand.
GTTGAATTGGATACGATGTGTTTGAAAAAAGGAATTCACATGGCTACAATCGAAAAATTGATCGATTGGGATGTAGAAGAAATTAAAACGTTGAATCCAATTTATAAAACTTCATTTATTCCTGAAACGAATCCTAAGCAGTGTATCTATGGACCAATTAAATACATTGGCAAATTAGTTTCTTTAGAGGACTCACTTTACACATTGGAAGAGTCTATTTACAATCCTGTTAAAGTTATTCCTGTTACACCGACATTAGAAATGGATTCATTGAAGTTGGTAGCTTCTACCACACCTGGAGCTACGTCTGCGGGCAATACATTTTACCATAAAGTACAAGCTGGAGAGACGTTGAATAATATTGCTACAAGATACGGTACGACCATCAATAAAATTATGCAAATGAATGGTCTGACGAACACGAATATTTACGTTGGTCAACGTTTGAAAATTGAGTCGACAAAAGGAGAAGTAGCTACAACAAATCAACCTGCTCAAACAAATACTCAAACAACTCAAGTAAAATATTATACTGTTCAAACAGGGGATACTTTCGGTAAGATTGCACAGCGACACGGAAAATCAATTAGCCAGTTAAAACAACTGAATCCAGGAATAAATATCGAGCGCTTGCGTTTAGGACAAAAAATCCGCGTGAGATAAGATCAATTTTTTCATTTTATGAAACTTTCGGCGACGATAATCACCTTGAATGAAGAGGATAATATTGAACGATGTGTTCGATCGCTGATTGGTGTAGCTGATGAAATTGTAATCTTAGATTCGTTATCGACAGACCGAACTGCTGAAATCTGCTCCAAATTACCCGTTATCTTTCATCAAAAAGCATGGATGGGATATGCACAATCGAAGAACTATTTAAACAGTTTGACAACAAACGAATACATTTTGTCAATTGATGCAGATGAAGTGTTGAGTGACGAATTACGTGAATCAATCTTACGTGAAAAGGAGCAAGGATTTCATGGAGCTTATTCGGTTAACAGATTGACGAATTATCTTGGACAGTGGATTTATCATTCGGGATGGTATCCAGATATTAAAGTTCGACTTTTCCCAAAAAGCATTTGTCAATGGGATGGAATGTATGTCCACGAAACCCTTGAAATGAAACAACCGTTGGAGGTGAATATGTTGAACGGACATTTGGAACATTATTCATATAAATCATTTGAAGATCATCGAGCAAGAGCTGATAAATATTCTCTTTTGACAGCGCAAAAAATGGCAGCACAAGGCAAAAAAGCTAGTGTTTTAAAACCATACTTAAGTGCAATCGGTCGCTTCGTTGCAATGTACATCATCAAAGGAGGATTTTTGGATGGTAAGATGGGATATAAAATAGCACAGATTAGCGCACAATCGAATATATTGAAGTACAAAGAACTAAGAAGAATTAACAGTGAAAACAATTGATTTAACAGACAAACGCGTTATTATTTCAAGAACGGATAGCATCGGAGACGTTATTCTTACATTGCCTATTTGCAAGTGGATTAAAGATCAATTTCCGACTTGTCAAATCATTTTTTTAGGTAAAAAATATACTGTTCCGATACTAAAAAGCTATCGTGCAATTGATGAAATTTGTGTGTGGGATGATTTTGAATCGCTACCAACGGTACAAAAATTGTCTAAACTACGTGATCTAAATGCGGATACGATTATTCATGTTTTCCCGAATAAGGAAATTGCTGTGTTAGCGAAGAAGGTAAAAATCCCAAATCGTATCGGAACTTCGCACAGAAGTTTTCACTTGTTGACATGTAATCACCGATTGAATTTCACACGAAAGAGTTCACCTTTGCATGAATCTCAATTAAATTTTGAATTGTTGAAGCCTTTTGGTTTGAAGACAATTCCATCACTCGATGAGGTTAAAGAAGCTACTCAGTTGTTTCAACCACAAATTGATAAACTTCCTGATGCGGTACAAAAATTCATAGATCAACATCCAAATTTTGTCATTTTACATCCTAAATCACAAGGAAGTGCTTTAGAGTGGCCAATAGAAAAGTATGTTGAATTAACAAAACAATTGACAAAACAAGGTATTGCTGTTGTATTTACAGGAACAGAAAAAGAAGGTGTTCAGTTTAGAGGATATTTACCTTCGACACCAACTTGTTTTGATTCATCAGGTTTGATGACACTTGATGAGTTAATTTATTTCATTTCCTTGTCCAAAGGATTAGTTGCTTGTTCTACAGGACCATTGCACATTGCGGGTATATTAGGTGTTAGATGTGTTGGGTTGTATTCAAATCGTAAACCGATTCATCCTGGAAGATGGATGCCAATAGGAAAAAATGCTAAAGCGATGGTTTATGATGAAAATTGTCCGACATGCAGTAAAACAGCTCATTGTAAATGCATCGAACAAATAGCACCTTCTCTTGTATTAGAGCAACTATTGAACGAATAAATTCTTATTAAGTATTGATAAACAGCAAAATGCGACATTTGTCGTATTTCATGGTTTAAATCAGTAATCTACTTTTGACTCATATTAATCTAAACGAAACAATATGAAAAAAAGATTCTTGATTTTGACGTGCGCTGTTTTGGCATTTGGTGTAGTATCATGTAAAAAGGAAGGATGTACAGATCCAACAGCGACTAACTACGATAAGAAAGCAACAAAAGATGATGGTTCTTGCGAAACTGGGAGCGCTCCAAATACTGAAGATCAAACCTATGTACCTAAATTTGCTGGTACGTTCGGAACATTAGTTGCAATTAAATCGATTTCTTCGACTTCTACTCCAATTGGAGAGGTTGAAACAAGTGTGGGTACTGCAGTTGCTGTTTTTTCAGAAGATAGTGGTTCTACTTTCATGAAAGCAGGAACAGTAAAAGTAAATAGTCAATCGTTGTCGCTACAAAACAACAATTCTTATGTTTACATGATTGGAGCGACTAATCCAACGGGAATTTCATATTCTAATTTGGTTGAATGGGATGCAACTGGATCTGATTGGCCTGCATTCAGTACATCTACTAATCAGGGGTTTTCGACTATAGGATC
>DATGOZ010000403.1:0-2935 GCA_035305395.1 Taishania sp.
TTCATCAATTGTTGATGCAAATGCTATCGGTCTAGTGCCTATAGCTCCTAAGAGTAATTGATGTACTCTTGGAACCGCTAATTCCTGTGGATTAAATGTATTAAATTGCTGCTTCATACTCGTGCAAAATTACAAGAAAAAAAGCCTCCATTTTTTAATTTTGAACTTAATTTTTAAAATTCTATCAACATCTTTAAAACCTATAAAAACAAATAAGGTCATCAACATTTGACGACCTTATTACATATAGAATTGAGCAATATTTATTTACTAGGCTATCTTATCTTGGAAAACATTCAAAAGTTTATCAAAAACTTGCTTCAAAGCATTTTCTTTTCCATTCTTAGCTTTCACAATGAGTTTTCCTCCATGTTCATTGTAATTGAACTTAATGAATTTTACTAATTCGATCAATCGGCCTGCACCTTCTAATTGAAATTCTTCAACATCTATACCTTCAAGATTCACAAAAAAATCGAACGTATTCTTTCCAAATCCCTCGCCAGCCTCAGGTAATTTCAAACCAGATCCTGCAAAGCTTTTTGAGGAATAACCCGAAATAGAAGAATCTGTAAGGTTGATGACCTCAAATTTATCACTCATAAATTCTTTAATAGAACCTCCTAAATTCTTTCCAAGACTTCCTAACCCTAAATACACATTGAAATCAGGAGTCATTCCGTCTATCACATTAGTAGCATCACCTACTAATACACCACCTACTTTTCCATCGACCAACTTAGAAATGTCATTATTGGAAATCATCATCGCCATGGCAAAAGGACCGCCAACAATCATACTCAACTCATTCAACGCTTCAGGAGCAAATTCTTCAAGAAAGTCTTGCAACTTACGTGTATTTAAATTCATTGAGAATCCTACAATCGGACTACCCTTACCCATATATTTTACAATCTCAGCACTCCCATCTTGATTAAAGAATAATTTATCTTGCAATTCCTTAGAAAAATGATTCTTCGTTTCAAAAACAATAGCTCCATCTTCAAAATTGAGTGTGTTCTCAATAAATGAATTATTCATCATTGCTTTGAACTCATCCTGTTTTTGCTCTGGTAACTTTTTCAAATCTGTATTGGAAGTCCCTAGTAGGTTGGCTAAGCTCGCTCCGATCACCACATCATCTTTCTTAGCTAAAATTGAGGCAATCATTCCCGTGCTTACATCACCTTGTGTACGCTTTCTCAATGCATTCAATGCTTCTTTTGCATCAGAAACATTTGGTTTGATGAGTATTGTAGCTAATTTTTCATCAAACGCCAAATTCATATCACCATCTTCAACGAAGCTAAAATCTTTTGCGTCCTGAATTTCAAAGCCATTCTTTGTTAAATTCTCTTTTAACAACGCCGCATCTTTAACTTCCATAAACAAGTACGTTGCAGTTGGATTTCCATCAATAAATGGTCCTTCTATTGCAAAATAAACAGGCAAATCCATATTCATAGAAGTCATCAACTGATTCATTGGTTCGCTAAGGAACGCTTTGACTTTAGACTCTTTCTCATATTCAGTCTTATTCAAAATATCTTTCAGATTTGCAGAACCAAAAGAGATAATTTGTTCATTACCATTCAAAAATGCTGAAATACTTTCTTCAAGCGGTCGAGTTTTATTATTACTACATGAAGTAGACATCAAACCTACAAATAGGATAAAAGTTAAAATTCCAAGTACTCTTTTCATAGTTCAAATATAAAATATATTCATTTTCAATGTGTTAAAAGCAAGATAATTATATTTTGCTCTTTTCAAATAATGCATCTACACATTTCATGCCATCAATTGCAGCTGAGATAATTCCACCTGCATAACCAGCCCCTTCAGCACAAGGATACAAACCAGCAATTTCAATGTGTTCCAATGTATCAGGTTTCCTTGGAATTTGAATTGGAGACGAAGTGCGCGATTCAGGCGCATGTAAAACAGCATCATTTGTGACAAACCCATTCATCTTCTTATCAAAGTCGATAAAAGCCTTTCGTAAACGATTTGCAATCATCGGAGGAAGAATCGTATTCAAATCTACAGACACTAATCCAGGTTGGTACGAACTGCGTGGAAATGATTTCGAGATTTTTCCTTCTACAAAATCTTTTAGACATTGTGCAGGAACTTTTTGAGATTTCCCTGCAGCATTCCAACAAGCTTGTTCTACTTCTTTTTGGAAATTCAAACAAGCAAAAGGATCTTCACTATCCTCAAAATCCGTTGGATAAACAGCAACTACAATTCCTGAATTTGAATAGGGGTTATTTCTTTTGGAAGGAGACCATCCATTTGTGACAACTTCACCATCGGCGGTAGCGCAAGGAGCAACAATCCCTCCAGGACACATACAAAATGAATACACCCCTCTTCCATCAACTTGTGTTACCAAAGAATAAGAAGCTGGTGGAACAAAATCGTCGTTCAACCTTCCGTGATACTGAATTTTGTCTATCAATTCTTGTGTATGTTCTACTCGTACACCCAACGCAAAAGGTTTTGACTCAATCCTAACACCGCGACGATGCAATAATTCGAAAATATCTCGAGCCGAATGGCCCGTTGCAAGAACCACTTGATTGAAATCGTACCGTTTATTGTGATTAACTTCGATACCTTTAATAGCGTTATTCTCAATAAACAAATCAGTTACTTTAGATTCAAAATGAACTTCTCCACCCCATTTGATAATTTCCTCACGCATTGCAACAATGATATGTGGTAACTTGTTTGTTCCAATATGTGGGTGTGCCTCAACAATAATATCTTTTTCTGCGCCAAAATGTACAAACCATTTCAAGGCTTTCAATACATCTCCTCGTTTTTTTGAGCGCGTGTATAATTTTCCGTCTGAATAAGTTCCGGCACCTCCTTCACCAAAGCAGTAATTGGATTCTGGGTTCACAATTCCCTCTTTGTTCAATTTCGC
>DATGOZ010000404.1:0-9282 GCA_035305395.1 Taishania sp.
CGTTGTATCATTGCTTACGAACCAATTTGGGCTATCGGAACAGGATTGACAGCAACATCTGATCAAGCTGAAGCAATGCACGCAGCAATTAGAGGTTTTATCGCTGAAAAATACGATAATGCAACTGCGGAATCTATCTCCATCTTGTATGGTGGAAGTTGCAACGAGAAAAATGCAGCTGAATTATTCGCTTGTCCAAATGTAGACGGAGGATTAATTGGAGGTGCATCCTTGAAATATGATTCATTTAAACAAATTGCAAATTCTTTTTAAATGGATTATTTGGAATTAAATATCAAAATTAAACCTTTACGTCCGTTCAATGAAATCATTGTTGCTCAGTTAGCTGAAGCAGGTTTTGAAAGCTTTGTCGACACAGATGAAGGTGTCTTGGCTTACGGTCAAGTGAATGAAACATCTGTTGAAAAAGCCTTGAAAGAAACAATGTTAGGTGAAGAACGAGATGACGTAGCATTTCAATTTGAATCAAAAATCATCGAACACCAAAACTGGAATGCTGTTTGGGAAAGTGATTTTGAACCAGTTTATGTTGAAGAGTACGTTAGCATCTTAGCCCCTTTTCATTCAAAAGATTTAGCCAAAGGAATGATTGTTGAAATTCAACCGCAAATGTCTTTTGGAACGGGACACCATCAAACAACATGGATGATGTCTAAAGCATTATTTGAATTACCTACTATGCCTAAACGCGTGTTAGACATGGGTACAGGAACAGGGGTTTTAGCTATCATTGCTGAAAAACTAGGTGCTGAAGAAATTTTAGCAATAGACATCGAAGATTGGTCTGTTGAGAATACGATTGAAAACGCAGAACGAAATCAATGTAAAAACATCGTGGGATTACACGGTGATATAGACTTAATTGATGGAAGAGTATTTGATTTAATTTTAGCAAATATCAATAAAAATGTGTTAAAGACACACATGCAATCATATTCCAAAACCTTGGTTTCCGGAGGCACACTTCTTCTAAGTGGCTTTTTCAATTCTGATGTTGATGAAATCGTTCAACATGCATCGCAATTTCAACTCAGGATGGTCGAAACTTATCTGAAAGATAATTGGGCTGCCATCAAGCTTGTAAAGCAATAAGAAACTTGATTGTCTGTTAATTAATTAGGATAATGTCGATATCTTAATTAACTTAGATTTTGTGTTAGTTTACCGTTTAAAGTAATTATTATGAAACATTTATTAACTCTAGTTATTGCATTGGGTACACTCTTTGTTTATGGACAAAATTATAGTACAGATAGAGCAAAATTTGTCAAAGAATTTCAAAGTGCACTATCCTCCTACAGTAACAATGAGCACAATAAATTCATAAAGGAAGAATTGAGTGTTCTCTTGCTTCAGGGAACTGATTTTCCTGATAATTACTTCATTAAAATGGTTGAAACGTGTAATCAGCTTGTTGCAAAGCGATTGAGTACCTATCCAGATGTCTACAACTACGTTTACTCGATCTATTCGTTGGTTAAGAACAAACAGTCTGAATCGAGCTATAAAGCTTATCAAAATACCGTTGACAAATTACTAGAAAGTAGAAATCCCAAACGCTTTACAGATTTTGTTGAATCTTCTCAAGGTTTCTTTTCAGAAAGAAGATTGGCTGGAAAATCAAATTTTGAATGGTACTACGAAGGAGGGAATTACGAATTTAGATACGAGAATAAACCGTTCATCTTTTTATCTGAAGGAAATCTTGTTTGTAGAGCTATTGATATTGGTGGAACTTCAAAGAAAAACATACGATTTAGTGATAGTTTAATCGTTTACAATACATCAGGAACCTATGATCCTGTTTTACAGCAATGGATTGGAGACGGAGGAAAAATTACTTGGGAAAAAGTAGGTTTACCGAAAGACGAAACGTATGCAACTGTAGGTAAGTACCAACTTTCAATGAAAAACACCAACTTAAATATCGATTCAGTAAAACTGAAATCTCCTTATTTCAAGGATTTATTAATCGGTTCACTTTCGGAAAGAGCATTCAAAATTAACCGTGAAGAGGATAAAATTTTCCCGCAATTTCTTTCGTACAAATCAGATTTAAAAATCGACAACATCAAACCAAATATCAACTATGAAGGTTCTTTCGCAATGCGTGGAGCAAAATTTGTTGGAGCTGGTGTAAAAAACATTCCTGCAAAAATTACTGTAATCAAAAACGGTAAACCTTACATCATTTGTAAAGCAGCTGAAATTTCTATTTCTGACTTAAAAATTGCAAGTACTAATGCACGTAGCACAATTTTGCTAAACACAGGAGACTCAATTGTTCACCCTAGTATCAATTTCAGTTACGACTACACTAACAGAATTTTAGAACTATCGCGTTCTACTACTGGTTTGGGACAGGCTCCATTCAACGATTCATATCACAAGTTAGATTATTATGTTCCAAAAGTTGTTTTAAACGACAATGAGAATAAGATTTATATGACTTATGAGAAAGGAACAAGCCAAGAACAACGCATAGCCCGTTTTGAATCGTTTAACTTCTACGATGCAAGATTATATGATCAATTACAGGGACTTTCTTCTACTCACCCACTTGTTGCAATCAGCAAATACAGTTACAAATACGATAAGGAAATCATTACCGAAGGTGAGTGTGCTTCAGCACTAGGAGGTACACTTGACCAAATGCGACCACTCATGTTGCAATTGGCCAACTATGGTTTTATCACTTACGATACAGACAATAAAATGGTATATATCAACCCAAAATTGGAGAACTTTGTACGTGGTAGAGCTGGTAAAAAAGATTACGACAACATCAATTTAGTTGCTGACTTCAGACCGAAAGATTTAAAAGGTTATTCAGAAGAGGAAATCAAAGCAAATTCATACTTGCAACAATTAAGAGAAGAATACAGAACTCAGAATGAAAAACGTCGTACGCTTGAAAACTTCGGCATTCTCAATCTTGGAACGCTTGAATTTGATATCGAAGGTGTTGACCAAGTTATAATCTCTGAGAAACAAAATGCTGCTATTTATCCAACTGGAAGTCACATCAAAGTAAAAAAGAATCGTGAATTGGAATTCAGCGGCTGGGTAAATGTTGGAAAACTTGAAGTGAATACAATACAGGCAAATTACAGCTACGAAAATCATAAAATCAATTTATTGGAAACGGAAACAGCATTATTTAGAGTTCAACCTAGATCTGCTGAACATGGTACGAGTGGAATTCCAATGATTAGTACTATTTCAGGATTGAAAGGTGACATTGTCATCGATCAAACAACCAATCGTTCAGGAAACAAACAAGATGCTACAACTGCCGTTTATCCAATTTTGAATGTGAAAAGTCAAACAAAGGTTTTTTACAATTCGAAAGACCTATTTAGAGGAGCTTATGATAGTACAAGATTCTACTATGCTTTACAGCCATTTACAATTGATAGTTTGGATAATTTCAATGACAAATCACTTCGTTTGAAAGGAGAACTAATTTCTGCTGGTATCTTCCCGACAATCAAAGAAGATTTGAAAGTTATGCCAGACTATTCTTTTGGTTTTTCTACAGCTGCACCACAAGGAGGATTTGATTTCTACGGGACTTCAGCTAAGTATAATAACAAAGTAATGCTTTCTGGAAGTGGACTTCAAGGAGCCGGTACTATCGAATTTGTTAAATCAACATCCGTATCGAAGAATCTTTTCACATTTTTGCCAGACTCAACTGTTGGAGTTGTAACTTTCACAAATATCGCTGTAGAAAATGGGATTCAATTCCCCGATGCGAAATGCGATGAGGCTTACATGACTTATATACCAAAAAAAAATATCTTAAAAGCTACTTCAACACCAAGAACAGAAATTTCACTATTCAATAATCAAGCAAGTTTGAATGGGACAACATTTGTGACGCCAAAAGGAATGAATGGAAGTGGATTGATGACGTTTAGCAACGCTACAATTGTTTCCGGGAATTATAAATACGAATACTTAGACTTGTATGCTGATACAGCTAGTTTCAAGTTGAAAAATATGAACAGAGAAGAAAATGAATCACCTTTGGTTTTTGAAACGACAAATGTTAAATCACATGTAAGCTTCAGAGATCGTAAAGGTGTTTTCAATTCAAACAAAGGTGAATCAACCGTTGAATTCCCTGTAAACCAATACATGTGTAAAATGGATCAATTTACTTGGTTTATGGATCAAGATCAAATTGATATGGAAAAAACAAAAGTCAAAGATTTGACAATCGATACAGGTGTTGACCTTGTTGGACCGAATTTCTTTTCAATACATCCAAAGCAAGACTCTTTACAATTTAGAGCACCAAAAGCAAGGCTCAATATGAAAGAGAAAACAATTGTATGTAACGAAGTTGAATACATTGATGTAGCCGATGCGCGTATTTATCCTGCGGGACAAGAGATTATCATTCGCAAAAAAGCTGTAATGGACCAACTAGAAAATGCTTCGATTGTGGCAAACTATATTACAAAATACCACAAATTTGAACGTTCAACGGTTAACATAACAGCACGCAGAGCTTATTCAGCGAAAGGAGAATATCCATATTACGACAAGGATAGTGTTCCAAATTACATTGTAATGGACCCAATTGCACTTGATTCTTCTTATCAAACTTACGCGAAAGGAACGATAGACCAAGCACGTAATTTTAAATTGAGTGAGCAGTTTGATTACTACGGAACAATTACAGTTAAAGCTGCATCTCCAGAAATTCTATTCAACGGAGCTACAAGAATTAATCACGAATGTAAAGATTTCGAGCGCAACTGGTTGGCGTTTACAAGTTCAATCGACCCTAAAAACATTCAAATTCCAGTTTCCAATAACATGAAAAACTTGGATGGTCAAACAATAGCAGCTGGAATTGTATGGAGAGATTCTCCAAATGTAGACAGCATATCACTCTACCCTACATTCTTATCGAAAGTCGCAAATCCAAACGACCCTATTGTGATTACATCTTCTGGGTATCTAACTTATGATGAAAACGAAAAAGAATTCCAAATTGCAAGTAGAGAAAAACTTATAAACCGATCATCTAAAGGGAATTTCTTATCGCTGAATACAGAAACATGCTCCATGTTGGGTGAAGGTGTTATCAATTTAGGAATGGATCATGGCGATGTCAAAATTCAAACAGTTGGAATTGTTGATTACAACCAAAAAACAGGTGAATATGCATTCAACTTAACAGCGAAGATTGATGCACCACTCGACAAATCTGTTTTTAAAGAAATTCCTGAAAAAATCAATGCAATTGACGGACTGAATCCAATGGATTTTATGACAAACACAGTAAAATCAGCAATGACAAACTGGGGTTCACAAGCAGAAGCGGATAAACTTCAGGAAGATTTTACTATCAAAGGAGAATTAAAAAAGATTCCTAATTCACTTGAATCCACGATGACGATTACAGGATTACGATTGACCTATTTCTCAAAACCAAGTGTTACAGCGATTAAGGGGTTGATAACAGTTACTGAATCTGCAATTCTTGTTAATATGTTTGACAAACCTGTGATGAAATATATACCTTTGCGTGCTTTCTTCCAGCAAAAATACTCAGGAGCAGGTGGTGATTGGTTTGCAATTTTGATGGATTTACCTGGAGGAAAAGATTATTTCTTCAATTATACCATGGGTAAAAAAGAAGGAGTAATGGACATTATGACTGGTGATAGTGAACTTTCAAATGCGATTTCATCGCTGAAAGAAGACAAACGCAAGTCGAAAAACTTTGTCTATCAATTAGGTCAAGGTGGCTTGAGAACAGTATTTAGTAATTTATTTGGTAATTGATGACTTATCTTATCTTCGGATTAATTGCCTATTTGTTGGGTTCAATTCCTACTGCAGTTTGGGTTGGAAAGGCAAAATATGGTGTTGATGTTCGTGAACATGGAAGTAAAAATGCAGGTGCTACAAATACATTCCGTGTACTCGGAAAAAAAGCAGGAATTGTTGTACTCCTTGTCGATATATTGAAAGGATTCTTTGCAGCTTTCTTGCCTTATCTTTGTGATGTAGGAGCTTGGCAAAGTGATGAATTAATTACCGTTCAAATTTTAGCTGCGATGATGGCAGTTATTGGTCATGTGTTTCCAATCTTTGCACAATTCAAAGGTGGAAAAGGTGTTGCAACATCGCTTGGTGTATTAATTGGAATACATCCTCCAGCAGCGGGAATATGCATTCTAGTTTTTTTAATCATTTTTATTTTATCAAAATACGTTTCTCTTGGAGCTATTTGTGCTGCGATTATCTTTCCTATTTCAATTTACTGGGTGTTTGGAATCAAATCCATCTGGTTAAATGGTTTTTCAATCCTATTAGCAGCACTTGTAATTTTTGCACACAGACAAAATATTCAACGACTTATAGCTGGAAACGAAAACAAAATGAACCTTTTCAAAAAATAGTCGTACTATATACCACTAAAAAACTGAACTATAGAAAATTAACTTGCTGTTGCGAAAAAATATCGTCTGTTGTATTCTCGTTTTATTAACGACGGTGACTGCCTTTGCTCAAACGGAAGCTGAGATGCAAAGCAAAGCAAATGAGTATTTTAGCAACAAAAACTATGTAGAAGCAACACCTCTTTACCTACGATTATTGTCCTTGCAACCTCGAAATTACGACTACAGTTTTCGTTACGGAGTTTGTTTGTTATACAATTCAAACAACAAACAAGAAGCTATACGCTACTTAAATTATGCCATTCAGAGTCCTACTCCTATAATCGATTCATGGTTTTATTTAGGACGAGCTTTGCATTTGAACTATCAATTCAACGATGCAATAAAAAACTATCAAGTATTTATAAGCAAAACGACTGACAAAAATTCTTTGTATGCAGAAGCGAAACGCAACATTGTTATGTGCGAAAATGGAAAAAATTTGCTTGTTTCTCTCACAGATGTCGTTGTAAAAAAGAGAACAGAAATCATTCAGAAAGATTTCTTCCGGTTGTATGACCTTTCCAACATCGGAGGTAGTATCATCTATTCTGTCAACTTTCAATCTAAAAACGACAAAAAATACAAGCATACTCCAGTTGTGCACATTGCTCCAAATATGGAAAATGTCTATTTCTCAAGTTACGGGGAAGAAGACAATTTGGATATCTATGTTGCGAAAAGATTACCAGACGGAAAATTCGGAATCCCTCAAAAAGTCAATGGAATCAACACGCCATTTGATGAAGATTATCCCTATTTACACCCCAATGGAAAAGACTTGTATTTTTCATCCAAAGGTCATAATTCAATGGGTGGATACGATATTTTCAAAGCTGAGTTAGATGAAAATTCACACACCTTCATCAATGTATCAAATGTCGATTTTGCAATTAGCTCACCCGATGACGATATCATGTATGTAGTAGATCGAGAAAATCAAAATGCATACTTCTCCTCTACGCGTCAATCGAAAGATGGAAAAATCATCGTATACAATGTCTCTGTCGATCGAATTCCAATCAATTTAGCCATTGTTAAGGGAACATTTGAGTCGACAGTTCTTCAAAATGCGCCTAAGTTAACTGTCGATGTGTTAGAAAAATCGAGTGGTAAAAAAATAGGTTCTTATACTTCGCAACAAAATGGTGATTATCTCATTACCTTTCCCAAAGGAGGAAAATATCAATATGCAATCCAAATTAGCGGCTCAAATGAACACTTCATCCTTGATGTAGAAATTCCTTTTCTTCAAGAAATCAGACCTTTGAAACAGCAAATTATTCACGAAAAAGTCGACGGTGAGGAACAGGTTAGAATCATCAATTTATTCAACGAGTCGTTTGATGATCCGTCAAGTATCATTGCGATGGCACTCAAAGAAAAAAGTAACCTAAATGTTAACACCGATATCTATTCTACTTCTGATCTTGAACAAATCAAAGAGTTGGATGGTATCTTTGCTAAAATTGGATTCAAAGGAATTAGTTCAAGTGAATTGGCACAAAGTGCTCAGAAACAACTCGAAATCCGAGAGAAAATTGTTAAAGATAACAATGAACTTGAAGTCAAACAAAATGGATTAATTGCTGAAATCTATCAGGAAATTAAAATCCTTGATGGACAGATCAAACAACTGGTGAAAGAAGCTGACAAAGCTGAATCCCTTGGTAAACAAGAAAATTTACTCAAAGATGCACTGGAGTTGTATCAAGAACGAAATGACCGCGTACAAAAGATTGAAACAATACAACGGGAAATTTCAAATCTGAATATTGTTCAAGATAACAATTCAACTGAAAAATATTCAAACGCATTAGCGAAGTTAGAACAAGCTATTAAATCGGAAAATCAATCTGAAATTACAGCAGTATTAAATGGAGAACTTGCTACATTTCAAGAGATATTATCCTCCAATTTTACTGTTTCAAAAGCAGATCAATTAACAAAACAGGTTACTGAAATTCGACAAGAAATTGCTTCTCTTAATCAAAAATACAATGCTTCGAAAAATGAATACAACCAAGTTCTGAAAGAAATTGAACAGTTAGAAACAACCTTAAAAAACAGCAAGGAAAAGGACAAACCTGCTATTCAAGATCGCATTGATATCAAAAAACAACAAGCTGGAGAATTTCAAGCAATTGTTGAACGCAACCAGGTTTTATTAGAGCAGAAAGAAATTGAAAAGACAAAAATTGACCAAACACTTGCCGTGTTACATGATGTTGAACTTTACAATGGAAAAAAAATCAATTCAGCGGATTTAGCTCAAATCAAAACAAGTGTTGAAGATGATAAAAGCAGAACACTCAAATCATACATTGAGAATTCTTTGAAAACGATTCAGGAAACAAAACCTGAAAAACACAAAGCACACGACATCATTGCTGAATACAATTCGGAAACTGAACAGATGTATGCAAAATCTGATTTGAATGAATCAGATCGTGTTGAATCATTATTAATATTGAACTCTAAGAAACAACAGGAATTAGATGCTATATTGGAAGAAATTGAGCGCGACAACTCCTTAACTGTTGAAGAAAAGGAAAGACAAAAAGTTGCCACAAACAAAATTATACGAGAACTTCAGGAGGATCAACGTGAATTAAATGACAAATTAACAACGTTAAAAGCAACTGAAAATCAACCAAAATCTGTTGAAGCAATTCAACAAGAACTAGCGCGTTCATACAACGGGAATTTGACTAACGATTTAACCCAAACTCCTACTGATTTAGCTGAAACAAAAGCAATTCAAAACCGTTTGGAAGATTATCGCAAGCAATTGCAA
>DATGOZ010000405.1:0-2273 GCA_035305395.1 Taishania sp.
TGATTGGTCACATTACCAAAGAAGGCAGTTTGGCCGGACCAAAAGTATTGGAGCACATGGTGGATACGGTATTGCAATTCGAAGGTGATCGCAATCACGTATATCGTCTATTGCGTTCGGTTAAAAATCGCTTTGGTGGAACCAATGAATTGGGAATCTACGAAATGGTTGGATCTGGCTTACGTCAGGTAGAGAATCCATCCGAAATTTTGATAACGAATTCAGATAGTAGTTTGAGTGGAATTGCTATTGGAGCAACAATGGAGGGTATGCGCCCAATGTTGATTGAAGTGCAAGCCTTGGTAAGTACAGCCGCTTATGGAACGCCTCAACGTTCGTCAACTGGGTTCGATAGCAAGCGTTTGAATATGCTTTTAGCAGTGATGGAAAAGCGTTGTGGCTTTAAATTGGGTGCAAAAGATGTTTTCTTGAACATTGCAGGTGGAATCAAAGTGGATGATCCTGCGTTGGATCTGGCTGTAGTCGCAGCTGTTTTATCCTCCAATGCAGACATTGCCATCACACCAAATATCGCCTTGGCTGCCGAAGTTGGATTGAGCGGTGAAGTACGACCTGTAAATCGCATCGATCAACGGATTTATGAAGCTGAAAAGCTTGGATTCGAAAAAATCATTATTTCCAAATACAACAAGGGAATCGAGCAGAAGAATTTTAAGATTGAATTGATTCAGTGTGGCAAATTGGATGAAGTAGTGCGCGCGTTGTTTGCTTAAATTTGCATATTATAGTATGCATTTTTGCGTAAATTACCTATATTTGTAAAGTATAATATGCAAAAATGTTTAATTTTGTTACCATCAAAGAAGTAAAGGAGCGTATCGGGGATTGGTGTAGAGCACTCCGAAAACAAGAGCGCCTTTCTCAGCAGGAGCTGGCAGATTTGCTTGCAGTTTCTAGGTTGACCATTTCGAAATTGGAAAATGGCGATAATGTGACCTTGGACACCTTGTTAAAGGTGTTGAATCATTTTGGCGAGATGCAGTCATTACACGCTTACATCACCAATCGAAATGAAACTTTGCGTACGGAATCGTTGTATTGATTATGAGTAAAAATCAAATCATATCGTTGTTTTTCAAAGGAGAAGAAATAGGTCGACTTGGTTATGATGAAGACCAGCGAAAAAGTTCTTTTCAATACAATGCAGCATTTCTTGATTCGGGTAAGTATAGTCGCATTTTTCCATACATCATTCGACGGACAAAACGTGTTCAGCTATTTACAGGTTATAATGGATCTACGTTTAGAGGTTTACCTCCGATGATTGCAGATTCACTACCTGACATGTTCGGAAACATCGTTTTCAAGGAATGGTTAGAAGCAACTCATCGTGAATTTTCAAAGATTTCTCCTTTGGAGCAATTGACTTATATAGCAAACAGGGGGATGGGAGCATTGGAATTTCTCCCTGCAAAAGAAATTCTTTCAAATACTTCTATCGATTTAACAGAAATCACAGAGATTGTTCAAAAGGTATTAGACGTTAAAACATCCATTCAAGAAAAAAATCTTTCCGAAGTAGCCCTGCTCAATATTTTTAAAATTGGGTCGTCTGCGGGAGGTGCTCGACCTAAAGTTTTGGTTTCAGAGCATAAAGAAACTGGCATGTTGATTCCTGGAGATATCGAAGTGAGTGATGATTACCATCATTACTTAATCAAATTGGGAATTGAGGAAGAAAATTCCTTTGGACGTGAGCTAATTGAGTATGTATATTACACAATTGCAACAGCATTAGGAATTGAAATGATGCCAAGTAAACTAATCGACAATAAGCACTTTGCAACACTTCGATTTGATCGGCAGCATGGTATGAAGATTCATACCTTGACAGCTTCGGGGTTGACTGGTTGGGATTTTGAAAAGCCGGAACATTCCAGTTATGAAAATCTTTTCAAGTTAGCCTTAGATTTGAAACTTCCACACAGTGAAGTACAACAACTTTACAAACGAATGGTGTTCAATGTCGTTTTTGCAGTAACAGACGATCATTTGAAGAATTTTTCATTTATGTATGATGATGCAAACGATTCGTGGTCGTTGGCTCCTGCTTATGATTTGACTTATGCTTACAATCCGTTTCTCAATTATACTCGAAAATCACGTGCCTTATCCATAGGAGGTAAACGAGTCGATATAGATCGGAAAGACCTATTACGAATCGCAGAGCAGTTTACAATTAAAAATCCTTCGCGTATCATTGATGAGGTGGTAGCATCCATACCCATGTTTGCTGAAAGAGCGAGTGAGTT
>DATGOZ010000406.1:0-4436 GCA_035305395.1 Taishania sp.
AAACTCATTCCTATCCGAAACAGAATTATTAACACGCTTAAAACGAAACAATTTAATCTTTGTAAATCAACGCATTAAAGAATTAAATCCAGAAAAAATTGAACGAACCATTCGCGACATGGAAGAAGTAAAACATGTTGCCGTTTATTCGACCATCAGAGGCGACTGGAACATTGATGTAGATCTAAGGAGACCTATTGCTCACATCTTTAACAACTTAGGCGAAGCCTACTATTTAGATGTCGACGGAAATAAGATCAGTAGTAATTCAGAGCATGTTGCACGCGTTTTGATTGTTACAGGTGACATTCCAGATAGATTTAATCAGGAATCTGTATCCGTAATTATTAACAATGACTCTTTGAAAACTATTCGAAAAATTGATGATGTGTATCGAATTTCGACTTATGTTTGCAATGATCCACTAATGCAATCTTTGATTGGGCAAATTCACCGAGAAAGCAATGGAGATTTTGTTCTAATTCCCTTAGTTGGAGGACAGAAGATAATTTTTGGGTCAGCTTATACTGAACAAGAGGTTTCAGAAAAATTTGAAAAGTTAAAGATATTTTACAAGGAAGCGATACCGTACGAAGGTTGGGGTAAGTATAGCGAAATCTCACTGAAGTACGAAAACCAGATTGTTTGTAGAAAAAAAGATTTATAAATATATGTCAAAACTAGTCATTGGATTGGATATTGGAACTACGAAGATTGCATGTTTCGTAGGAACTCGAAATGAATACGGGAAAATCGAGATTGTTGCCATGGGACAAGCTGAGTCTCTTGGTGTTGCTCGTGGTATAGTTGAGAATATCGAAAAAACAATTCAATCGATTAAGGCAGCAGTTGCAGAAACACAAGCAAGTGTTGCAAACGAATACGAATTAGTTATCAAAAGTGCTTATGTAGGGGTTGCTGGTCAACACATCAAAAGTATGCAGCACAGAGGTATGCTAACGCGTACAAACATCGATAGCGAAATTTCACAACTTGATTTGGATGCATTAGAAGAAGACATGTACCGCATGTTGATGCCTCCAGGAGAGCAAATCATCAAGGTGATTCCAAAACAATACATCATCGACAACCAACAAGGAATTAAAGAGCCAATCGGTCATCCTGGCGTAAGATTGGAAGCAAACTTCCATATCATTACTGGGAATGTTGGCGCTTGTACAAACATTGTTAGATGTGTTTCTCGTTCTGGTATCGAAGTGAAAGATTTGGTATTGGAGCCAATTGCTTCTGCAGAGGCTGTTCTTTCTGAAGAAGAAAAAGAAGCAGGTGTAGTATTAGTTGATATTGGTGGTGGAACAACTGATATTGCTATTTTCCATGACGGTATTATACAACATACTGCAATTATTCCATTTGGTGGAAACTCAATTACAGAGGACATCAAAGAAGGTTGTATGATTATGCGCAATCAAGCTGAGAAATTGAAAGTTAAGTTCGGCTCTGCACAACCTAGTGAAACACAGGACAACGAAATCGTTTGTATCCCTGGATTAAGAGGTCGTGAGCCAAAAGAAATTTCAGTTAAAAACTTGGCAAGCATCATCAATGCACGTATGACAGAAATCATCGAATTGGTTGATTACGAAATCATCAATTCAGGATTAAAAAATAAATTAATCGCGGGTATCGTTGTAACAGGAGGTGGAGCTCAATTGAAACACTTGAAACAATTGTTTGAATACATCACTTGTTTGGATACACGTATTGGTTTACCAACGGAGCATTTGGCTAACACAAATGATCTTCAAAAATTTGCTAGTCCAATTTACTCAACTGGTATCGGTTTGGTGATGACAGGATTCAAAGATTTGGATAGAAAAGGTAAACTAAGTGATATGGCTTCTAAAAACCAGGATCAAGAAGCTGAAAAAACAACAAAACAACAATCAGTGAAGAAGAGAATTGGATTCTTTGAATCATTGGTTGAAAAAAGCAAAAACTGGTTTATCGAAGAAGAATAAACTGAAAAAGGAGGAACGAAAGTTCATAGGAGTAAAACAACAGACAACAAATTAATACTAGAAAAATGGAATTCGACTTACCAAAAGAAAACTCATCGATCATCAAGGTTATTGGTGTTGGTGGTGGTGGTAGCAACGCAGTAAATCACATGTATAATCAAGGGATTATTGGTGTAGACTTCATCGTTTGTAACACGGATAAACAAGCATTAGATATTTCTCCTGTACCTTATAAAATTCAATTAGGATCTTCTCTAACTGAAGGAAGAGGAGCTGGATCACAACCAGAAATTGGTAAAAATGCAGCTATCGAAAGTATTGACGAAATCCATGAATTGTTGTCAAAAAATACGAAAATGGTTTTCGTAACTGCCGGAATGGGTGGTGGTACTGGTACTGGTGCCGCTCCTGTAATTGCTAGTGTTGCTAAAGAACTTGGTATTTTGACTGTTGGTATTGTTACTGTTCCATTTAATTTCGAAGGTAGAAGACGTCGTCAACAAGCTGAAGATGGATTAGACCAAATGCGCAAGAGCGTTGATGCGTTGTTGATTATCAACAATGAACGTTTAAGAGAGGTTACTGGTAACTTGACTTTAGGAAATGCTTTCGCTCAAGCGGATGATGTATTAACTGTTGCTGCTAAAGGTATTGCTGAAGTAATTTCAGTTACTGGTATCATCAATACTGACTTGAACGACGTAAATACTGTAATGCGCAACTCTGGTGTTGCAATTATGGGTAGCGCTAAAGCTGAAGGTGAAAATAGAGCGATCAACGCTGTTAGAGAAGCATTATCTTCTCCGTTGTTGAACGACAACGATATTAGTGGAGCTAACTATGTATTGTTGAACATAACTTATGGAGATTCGGAAATCACAATGGATGAAATGTCAGAAATCACAGACTACATCCAAGATGAAGCTGGATCTACTGCAGAAATCATCTTCGGTCACGGATATGACGCTTCATTGGGTGATAAGATCAGCGTAACAGTTATTGCAACTGGTTTTGCTTCTAGTCCAATCACGGGATATGAAAAAGCTCCTGAAAAACAAAGAAGAGTTTTGGATGACGAACCAAAAGCTGAAATTACAACTCCATTAACTTCACCAACTGAGTCGAATGTTTGGACTGGTGCAAAAGAAATTACAATGGAGCAAAATGAACCGTTCATCAAACCAACAGTAGTTGAAGATGTAAAACCAGTTGAACCAACAATTCCATCTTACACATCATACATCCAACAAACAACTACGTCTGCAACTGAAGAGCAAGAAGTTAGAAAAGTAAACTTGGATGACGAGGTGGTAGAACAGAGTGCTATCAACTTTGATTGGGATGTTGCAAACGAATCAAATGCTGCTGTTACAAACGTAGAAACTCCTGCTGAAGAGCAAAAAATTGAAACTCCTGCTTCTGAAGTAATCCGTCACGTCTTGGAAGATGAGCCAAAAGCTACACATTCTGAGTCGAAAGTGGAAGAAACAAAACACGTGCTTTCTCCAGAGGAACAACAACGTAAGCAACAAGAGAGAATGAACCGTATTCATGAGTTTACTGCTCGTTTGAAAAAAGCTGATGGTGTATTGCAATTCGAAAAAGAACCAGCTTTTACACGCAGAAGTATTCAAATCGACAACTCTAATAACTACAGTTCAGACTCAAATGCATCACGTTACTCGATCCAACAGGATGAAAACGGTGAAACTAAATTGAGAGGAGGAAATTCATTCTTACACGATAACGTAGATTAATTTAAGAATAATGTCATTTACAGATAAAATAAATGAGGATATCAAAAAAGCAATGCTTGCGAAAGACAAAGAGCGCTTAGCAGCATTACGTGATATCAAATCAAAATTGATGTTAGAAGCTACTTCTGGAAGTTCATCTGAAGTAACAGATGAAGCAGCATCTAAAATCGTTTTGAAATTATACAAGCAACGTATTGATACGTATAACTTGTATGTTGAGCAAGGTCGTCAAGACTTAGCTGATGAGGAAATGTTCCAAGCAAAAGTGATTGAAGAGTACATGCCTAAACAACTTTCTGAAGATGAAATCAGAGCTGAAGTTCAGGCTACAATTCAAGCAGTTGGAGCATCAAGTCCAGCTGATATGGGGAAAGTTATGGGTGTTTTAACTGGTAAATTAGCAGGAAAAGCAGACGGAAAAATAATTTCCTCTATCGTAAAAGAAGAATTAGCGAAATAATTCTTCCACTAAACAAAGCATTCTACAAACAAAGCAAATATGCTTAAAACCGTTCCAACTACAGGGGAACGGTTTTTTTATGTCTTTACTCGACGAAAATTATCTCAACACGTCGATTCAATGGATTGTTTTCCCAAGGTTGTTCGAAGTACAATTTGCGTTTATTATCAAATCCAATGCATTTGATACGCTCATCTGCAATTCCTCGTTGTACCATATATTCTATGACAGATAATG
>DATGOZ010000407.1:0-2031 GCA_035305395.1 Taishania sp.
ATGCATCTTCAGTTACAATAAGTTTAACTCCGTCCAATGCAAAAAGTTTTTCATATTGTTTGATCAATGCATTTTTAGGTTCTGTCAGAATTCTCTTCATTGCAGCGTCGTCCAAAGGCTTTAAATTAGCAATTACTGGCAGACGACCGATCAATTCTGGAATCAATCCAAAAGCTTTCAAGTCCATAGCATTTACTTCATCAAGCAAATCAATTGTTTCTGCCTTTGATTCCTCGTTTTTAAAACCGATGACGTGTGTATTCAAGCGGTTTGCAATATGTCTTTCTATTCCAGAAAAAGCGCCTCCAGCTATGAATAAAATATCTTTGGTATTGACTTCAACAAATTTTTGGTCAGGATGCTTTCTTCCTCCTTTAGGTGGAACGTTGACAATAGTTCCTTCCAAAATCTTCAACATTGCTTGTTGAACTCCTTCTCCTGAAACATCTCGTGTAATGGATGGATTATCGCTCTTTCTCGCTACTTTATCGATTTCATCAATAAAAACAATTCCTTTTTCTGCCAATTCTACATTGTAATCAGCATCTTGTAACAATCGAGTTAAAATTCCTTCTACATCTTCACCTACATAACCTGCTTCTGTTAAAACAGTTGCATCGACTATCGTAAAAGGGACATTCAAAAGTCGAGCGATTGATTTGGCCAACAAAGTTTTTCCACTTCCAGTTTCTCCCACCAAAACAACATTCGATTTGTCGATTTCTACATCATCATCCTCGAGATTTGGATTTAGAATTCTTTTATAATGGTTAAATACGGCTACAGATAAAATCTTTTTGGCCGTGTCTTGACCGATGATATATTCATCCAAAAAAGATTTGATAGCCTTGGGCGATTTTAAAGGTAGTGGTTCTACCAATTCATTGCGTTTGTTATAAGCAGCTTCTTCTTCTACAATTCCATATGCTTGACCCACACATTGATCACATATATATCCATCAATGCCTGCCACTAATAAATTAACGTCACTCTTAGGCCTTCCACAAAAAGAGCATTTATTTTCTTCCAACTTCCTCGATTTTAAGTGTGCAAATGTACGAACTTTAAACAAATATTTTCAACTGTCATTCCAACAAAAATCCTATTTAATTCAATGATAAGATTCTTCATCCATTAAAAGCTCAAAATTTATTAATATAAAAAGGTTACTCAGATATGATTATCAAACTTGACAACTCATAACAAGTAACCTTTGTTTTTGTTTAAAGAAAATTAGTTATTTCTTTGGAAGTAGAACTTCGTCCACCATTCCATATTCCTTTGCTTCGGTTGAATTCATCCAATAATCTCTGTCTCCGTCCTTACGAATTCTATCAATCGGTTGTCCAGAATGTGAAGATATGATTTGATACAATTCATCTTTTAACTTTAATATTTCTTTCAAAGTAATTTCCATGTCGCTCGCTTGACCTTGTGCACCACCCAGGGGTTGATGAATCATCACTCTCGAATGTTTCAAAGCTGAACGTTTACCTTCTGCACCTGCACATAAAAGCACAGCTCCCATAGAAGCTGCCATACCTGTACAAATTGTAGCTACATCAGGTTTCACCAATTGCATAGTATCGTAAATTCCCAATCCAGCATACACTCCACCTCCTGGTGAATTGATATAAATCTGAATGTCTTTGGATGCATCGACACTTTCTAAAAACAACAATTGCGCTTGAATGATATTTGCGATCTCGTCGTTGATAGGAGTTCCAAGAAAAATAATTCTGTCCATCATCAAACGTGAGAATACGTCCATTTGAGCGACATTTAATTTTCTTTCCTCAACTATATACGGAGTCATACTTTCTACATAGCTTTCTACATGTAGGCTTTGTATGCCGTGATGACCCGTTGCGTATTTTTTAAATTCTTTTTCGTAATTCATAAATCTCTTATTTCAAGTTCAAAGTTAATAAACTTTTTACTGAATAGAATGATTAAGTTAAGCTTCAGCTGCTTTTTGTTTGTCTTCCATTATTTTAACAAACTCATCAAACGTAACTTCTTTCTGAGTTA
>DATGOZ010000408.1:0-8878 GCA_035305395.1 Taishania sp.
ACCCATCTGCAATGGTAGATGCCCAAGCAGCTCCACCCAGCCCCATTTCAGGGAATCCCATCTTACCGAAAATCAGCACATAATCTAAAAAGATGTTTCCAATTGCGGTAAACATTGTTGCTATAAACGGAATAATAGATCTACCCCAAGCAAAATAATAAGCCTGAAGAGGGAATTGAATCACCGCGAAAAACAAGGCAATTGAACGAATTGAAAGATACTCTCCTTGCATCAAAGCAATTTGTTCATTTGCAGCATAACCTTGAATAAATTTCGGTAAAAGAAAAAACGAAAGTGCAAATAATACAATTACCAATGCCAATAAAGATAGTTGTGTGTTTGATAAAACTCGTCCCAATTGATGATAGTTCTTCTCTCCGATTTTTCTTGAAATCAAAATTTGCGCACCGTCACTCATCCCTACAATAATCATGAACAGCGATACATAAATCAACCCTGCATTACCAGCAGCAGCAAAAGCTTCATTGTTGTAGCGCGTCAAAAAAGCAGCATCTGTCAATAATACAATAGACTGTATAAAGCTAGCTCCCATCATAGGAAGCGCAACTTTCAGGATTGTTTTATAGTTAATCTCTAACATTAATCAACGTAGATTACTAAACCTTTTAAGTATTCTCCTTCCGGGTGTACTGCTGAAATTGGATGATCTGCAGGTTGATGTAATTGCTCTAGAATACGCACATTTCTTCCTGCTTCTATTGATGCTGCGATTACAGTATTTGTAAACAAAACTTTATCAATGACTTGAGAACACGAGAATGTAAAGATAATTCCTCCTGGTTTTATTTGTCGAATAGCATGTGCATTCAAACGCTTATATCCTTGAACTGCTTTATGTCGCTTATCACGATGTTTTGCAAATGCTGGAGGGTCCAAAATAATGATATCATAGGATTCAGGCAACTCTTTGATGTACTCCATTGTATCAGCAACAATAGACTGATGATTTGTAAAACCATTTAACTTCACGTTTTCATCTGTCAACTCGATCGCTTTTTTCGAACTATCTAACGAGTGAACCAATGTTGCTCCGTTTTGCAAAGCCAACAAACTAAATCCACCTGAGTAACAAAACGTATTCAACACCTTTTTGCCACGAGCATATTTTCCTAACAACAAACGATTTTCACGTTGATCAATGAAAAATCCAGTTTTTTGACCTTTAATCCAATCAATATTTAATTTCACTCCATGCTCCAATGCTACATGGGGTGTTTCACAACTTCCAAATAAATAGCCATCTTTAACCTCCACTCGATCTGGAAGCGTTTCAGAAGATTTACTGTAAATCGCAATCAGTTTATCTCCCATTACAGTTTGAAGTGCTTTCGCAATCAATGTAATATCACGATACATTCCGATACTGTGACATTGAACAACAGCTACTCCGTTGTAAAAATCAACAATCAACCCAGGTAAACCATCGCCTTCACCATGTATCAATCGTGCAATTTGATTTGTTTCTGAGAAGAGTCCGAGTGATACTCTAACGCGAAAAGCGCTCTCAATTTTTGACGTATAAAACACTTCATCAATTGCAATATCTTCAAATGAAAGAACACGTACAGCAATTGTTGCATTTTGGAAATGTCCCTTTGCTAAAAACTTTCCGTTTTTATCTTGCACAGTCACCAAATCACCATCTTCCAATCCCTCAGAAGCAAGATCTATTGCTCCAGAAAAGATCCATGGATGTCTACGTTCGATTGATTGAGTTTTCTTCGGGTATAATTGAATGATTTTTGACACAGTAATTAAATTTCCTGCAAAAATAGCTTTTTAAAGTGATTTATATCGTTATAGTTGCTTCGATTTTAGAGTTACTATACCATATTTATTATCTTTGTTTCACTTAATTGTATGACAACCATGAGAATTATTTTATTAATCCTTATTAGCTCATTTATTGTAAAAAATAGTGAAGCACAAAACGATCAGTACATTGGAACATGGCTTGGACATTTGAAAGGTCCATTAACCAATTTAAGAATTGCATTACATATTTCTGAAAAAGAAGGTGTTTTGTTAACCAAACTAGACAGTCCTGATCAATTTTCTTTTGGAAATGCTGCAAACAAAACAACTTTAGATCAAGAAGGAATCCATATTGATTTTCCTCTGATGGGTGCTAAATATGTTGGACAGATGTCAAATGATTCATTAGTAGGAACATTTTATCAAAATGGAACAGAAACACCATTGAACTTGGGTCGATTTGAAGGTGAAATATTACCTCCAGCGAGACCTCAAACACCAAAAGCGCCTTTCAATTACTCATCAAAAGATGTAGTAATCAAAACAAAAGATGATAAAGTCAAACTAGCAGGAACCTTGACAATCCCTAAAGGAAAAGGTCCCTTCCCTGCTGCAATTTTAGTTTCCGGAAGTGGTCCACAAGATCGAGATGAATACTTAATGGGACACAGACCATTCCATGTCATTGCTGATTACCTGACGCGTAATGGAATTGCTGTATTGCGTTATGATGACCGTGGAGTTGGCAAATCAACTGGCGTTTTTGCCACTGCAACCTCATTTGACTTTGCTGATGACGCAGAAGCAGCACATAGCTTTTTGAAGAAGCAGTCTAAAATAGATAAAACGAAAGTTGGAATCATCGGTCACAGTGAAGGTGGGTTGATTGCTCCAATTGTTGCATCACGCAAAAGCGATGTTGGATTCATCATTCTTTTAGCTGGACCAAGTGTTTCAGGGAGAGATATCATCATTGATCAACAAGAATTAATCATGTTAGCATCTGGTGAAGACTCATTAGAAGTTCAAAAAACCAAACAGTCTTCTATCCAAGTAATGGATTTTATAGCTGAAAATCACACAAAGGAAAATTTAGTTGATTTATTAGCAACGAAAATCGAAGAACTAAATAAAGAGTTGAACGCAGAAATTCCGAAAGCATATTCCCCAAAATCTTATGCTCGTCAAGTAGCATTTTCATTTGGTTCTGGTTGGATGAAAACCTTTATTCTGACGAATCCCCAAGATTACTTAACTAAGACAAATTGTCCAATTTTGGCTTTGTACGGAGAAAAGGATTTACAAGTTTCTGTTCGTGCAAATGAAGAACAGATGAGAAAAGTATTGGATGGCAAGGAAAAATCTGAAGTAGTTGTTTTTAAAAACTTGAATCATCTTTTTCAACATGCAGATTTAGGAATTCCTTCAGAATATCAAGCAATTGAAGAAACAATTTCTGTTGATGTTCTTCAAAAAATGACTAGCTGGATCAAAGATTTGATGACGAAGTGAGTTGGACTTTTGACAACTTTGTGAAAAAATCAAAAAAAAGTAGTTTCTGATTTCAATAAATCGGTTAAATATGCGTACATTTGCGAGAATTTTATTGTAAAAAATAGATTCAAATGTCACTATCAAACGTACAAAACATTCAAGAAGGTCTAACGTACGATGACGTCCTTTTAGTTCCAGCTTATTCAGAAGTATTACCACGCGAAGTTCAATTAAAAAGTAAGTTTACTCGTAACATCGAAGTAAATACGCCAATTGTATCTGCTGCGATGGATACTGTTACAGAATCACAACTTGCTATTGCAATTGCGCAACAAGGAGGGATTGGTGTAATTCACAAAAACATGACAATCGAAGCTCAAGCTTTAGAAGTACGCAAGGTTAAGCGTTCTGAAAGCGGTATGATTCTAGATCCTATTACATTAGGTGAATCTTGTACTGTTGCTGATGCATTGAACATCATGAAAGAAAATAAAATTGGAGGTATTCCAGTTGTAGATAACAACGGTACATTAAAAGGTATTGTGACAAATCGTGATTTGCGTTTTGAGAAAAATGAATCACGTCCGATTAAAGAAGTGATGACAAGTGAAAATCTTGTAACAGCAACTGACGGAACAGATTTGTTGACTGCAGAAGATATTTTACAAGAAAACAAAATCGAAAAATTACCAGTAGTTGATTCAAATTATAAGTTAATTGGATTAATTACTTACCGAGATATTATCAAGGTAAAAACACATCCTAACTCATGTAAAGACTCTTTTGGTCGTTTGAGATGTGCTGCTGCAGTTGGTGTTACTCACGACACAATTGATCGTGTCACAGCTCTATACGAAGCAGGTGTTGATGCAATTGTAATTGATACAGCACACGGACACACAAAGGGCGTGGTAGACAAATTGAAAGAAGTTAAAGCAAAATATCCAAACTTAGATGTAATCGTTGGAAATATTGCTACTGCTGAAGCAGCTAAATATTTGGTAGAAGCTGGTGCGGATGCAGTGAAAGTCGGAATCGGACCTGGATCTATTTGTACAACTCGTATCATTGCAGGTGTAGGTGTTCCTCAATTGTCAGCTGTAAACGACGTTGCAATGGCATTAGAAGGTTCTGGTGTTCCTGTAATCGCTGATGGTGGTATTCGCTACACAGGCGATATCGTTAAAGCGCTAGCTGCTGGTGCTGACACAGTCATGGTTGGTTCTATGCTTGCAGGGGTTGAAGAATCTCCAGGTGAAACGATTATTTTTGAAGGAAGAAAATTCAAATCATATCGTGGAATGGGGTCGTTAGAAGCAATGCAAAAAGGTTCTAAAGACAGATATTTCCAAGATGCCGAAGACGATATTAAAAAGTTAGTTCCGGAAGGAATTTCAGGAAGAGTACCATACAAAGGAAACTTGGTTGAAGTAATGCATCAAATCGTTGGTGGTTTGAGAGCTGGTATGGGTTACTGTGGCGCTCCGTCAATTGATAAATTGAAAGGATCTAAATTTGTTCGTATCACAAGTGCAGGAATGAGAGAATCTCATCCACACAACGTAACAATCAGTCGTGAGGCTCCAAATTATAGTATTCGTTAATTCTCTAAAATTTAGTTCATGTTTGGTTCAGGAATGCTGGATAAATTGAATGCCATGAAAAATATGGCAGATGAAAGCAAGAAGAGATTGGATTCAATCATAGTTGAAGGTGAAGCTGGTGGTGGATTGATTCGCGTTGAGCTGACTGGTAATAGAAACTTGAAGTCAATCTCAATCAACACAGACCATACTCAAATGTCAAAAGAAGATTTAGAGGATTTGTTTAACGTTGCTTTTAATCGTGCTTTGGAAAATGCCAACAAAGTAAACGAACAAGAAGTGATGAATTCAGCTAAAAATATGTTCCCTGGATTATGATTAAATCCGACTGTAGAAAATTATTTCTCGAAAAACGGAAACAAATATCTGCGGAAGAAAGAACACAATTATCGCAAAAAATTTGTGATACACTTATACATTCATTTGATTTTACGGGTAGAAATGTTAGTTTATTTCTACCCATAGAATCAAAACATGAAGTAGATACATTTTTAATAATCAACAAGTTAAAGCAAGTTAACTCAATCATTGGTTTGCCTATAGCTGATTTTCAAACAAACACCATTAAGCACTATATCTACGAAAGCCTAGATCAGCTTAAAATTTCAGAATACGGAATTCCCGAACCAGTTTACGGAAAAGAATTAAATCCAGAAGAAATAGAGTTTGTAATTGTACCTTTACTCTGCGCCGACTTTCGAGGATATCGCGTTGGATACGGAAAAGGTTTTTACGACAGGTTACTAGACCGAGTATCTGAAAAATGTATCACAATCGGAATTTCTTATTTTGAATTAATTGATCAAATTGATGATATCAACGAGTTTGACAAGAAACTAATGTATTATTGTAGTCCAACTCAATTCATTCAATTTTAATAATTCTATTGATATTCGAACGTTCCTGCTTCAGAAATAATTGTAACTTTTTTTGATTTAGCAGCCTCAACTCTACCTACAATTTGCGCATCGACATTAAATGATTTTGAAATTGCAATAATTTCATCGGCAATTGTTGGATCACAATAAATTTCCATTCGGTGCCCCATATTAAACACTTTGTACATTTCTTCCCAACTAGTTTTAGATTCTTCTTGAATCAATTTAAACAAAGGAGGAATTGGGAACAAATTATCTTTAATGATATGTACATCATCTACAAAGTGAAGTACTTTTGTTTGAGCACCTCCAGAACAGTGAACCATCCCATCAATTTGAGATCTAAATTTGGATAAAATCTCTTGAATAATTGGTGCATACGTTCTCGTTGGAGATAAAACTAATTTTCCAGCATCAATAGGTGAATTTTCAACAGCATCAGTCAATTTCTTTGATCCAGCGTAAATCAAATCTGAAGGTACACTTGGATCGAAACTTTCAGGGTATTTTTCAGCTATGTATTTGTGGAATACATCATGACGAGCAGAAGTTAAACCATTACTTCCCATTCCACCATTGTATTCAGACTCGTAAGTTGCCTGACCAAAAGAAGCCAATCCAACAACAACATTACCTGGCTTGATATTATCGTTTGAAATTACATCACTTCGTTTCATGCGACAAACCACTGTTGAATCGACAATAATTGTGCGAACTAAATCTCCAACATCAGCAGTTTCACCACCAGTTGAGAAAATATTTACTCCATGATTTCTTAATTCAGCAAGCAATTCTTCTGTACCGTTGATGATTTCAGAAATTACTTCACCTGGAATCAAGTTTTTATTTCTACCGATCGTTGACGAAAGTAAGATATTGTCAGTCGCTCCAACACACAACAAATCGTCTATATTCATAATCAAAGCATCTTGAGCGATACCTTTCCACACGGACAAGTCACCTGTTTCTTTCCAATACAGATACGCCAAAGATGATTTTGTACCAGCTCCATCAGCATGCATTACGACACAATAATCAGAGTCTCCAGTCAAATAATCTGGAACTATTTTACAAAATGCTTTAGGGAACAATCCCTTATCTACATTTTTAATTGCATTGTGCACGTCTTCTTTTCCTGCAGAAACTCCTCTTAAATTGTAACGCTTGTCTGACATAAGTATGAATTTGAGCACAAAAGTACTCTAAATATTCAAAGAAGCCAATCAAAAAATAGAAGAAAATAGCTATTTAACAACAAATTCTACCCTTCTGTTCGCTTGCTCTTCTGCTGGGTTTCTTGGATTAATAAAAAGAGGTTTAGAATTTCCTAATCCGACAGCAGTTAGTCGTTCTGGATCAATCCCATTTTTTATCAAAAAGTTCATTACTTTCGTCGCACGTTCCAAAGACGTTTTTTGACCTGCTGTTGAGGCTCTAGAACCAGGTTCATAAACATGTCCTTGTATTTCAAGCTTAACACTCGGATTTTGATTTAAAAAGTCGACAACACGAATCAATTTGGGTTTTGACTTTTCAAGTAAATTACTAGTTCCTGGAACAAATTCAATTCCATCTAATACAAAATGTTTTCCACTAGCAACTGGGTCTAACTCTATTCTTATTACGCGATTGCTTGAGTTTCGAACATCAATATCTACTGAATCTATGTAGAAATAGCCTTTCTTTTTACAAGAAATTGATAAACGACCATTTCTTTTATTATCAAAAATCACATCACTAATATGGTAAACACCTTCTATATTTCCAATTCCCTGAATTATCAAATCAGCAAGTAAAGGCTTACCCGTTACTTTATCTCGAATCTCAATTTTCAATGAAGGAAACTTTCGATTGTATCGGTAATTTAATTCACGATAATTATTCAGTGCTACTGTGTCTTCTGAATTATCGATTACTTCAACATCTAAATGTTTTTTATTTTCAGGACAACAATAAGTATTATTTGTACTCATTGAGTTTAAACTCAAACAAGTCGATGTAAGCAGTAAAAAGACTAGTGTATTATAAACAGTGTAAATAGTGCTCATAATATTAGTTATTTCAGTGAATTACGCCAAAATTAATAAAAAGTTTCATTTTACACCTATTTATCGCTACAATAAGTACCTTTCTTCAAGACTTATAAATTAGATCAAACAAAAAATTCTAACTATTTTTGTAAACGACACACCAAGCATTGGTTTATTAAACAATTAGATGGAAACATTTTATCAAAAAATTGGAAGCGAAAGACTTAGTAAAGTTTTGGATTTATTTTACGATCAAGTATTCAGCTCACCAGTTATTTCTCACCTATTCAAAGATTCTCGAGAATCAATTCAAATGAAACAGTTTAAGTTTTTGGTGCAATTTCTTGGTGGACCACAATTGTACACTTTAGAACATGGGCATCCTAAAATGCGTATGCGCCATTTACCTCATAGAATTGATGAAAAAGCAAAAACTGAATGGCTTCGTTGCATGAGAATTGCGATTGATCAAGTATTTCACGACGATCCAGAACTAGGCAATCAATTTTACAACATCTTCCCACCGATTGCTGAACACATGAAAAACAGTTAGTTTTTTTCTGGTATAACAGCTTCTCCTTTAGGAACTGGAGTCTGCTGTTTCTTTTTACGAATTGGATAACGCTTGTTTGCTTTAGATCTGAAAATATCTAAGAACTTTTGAAGTAACTTAAAATCTTTAAACGAGTTAAAACTCTCTTTGTAATAAATACCAATCCCTTGTTTAAACTGCCCTCTGTTGTTTGATTGTAATCCTCTATTGTCGTTTGATTCATTGAATACATTCACACGGAATGTTCCATCCTTATTTAATTTGTATTCAATTTCAATATCACCAATCAATGATGATTGCGTACCGTTTCCTGTAGTAGAATTACGTGTACCAAACGAACCAGAAATAATCAATTGATCATCTAAAAAGCCTTTCTCTACCCCTAGCGCATACTCGCTTCCTCCAGTCACGTCTGCATTCATGTCGACATTGAGTTTATAATCTTTAGAAACTTGTGACAACAGCGAATTGATTTGGTTTGTTGCCAAATCCAAAGCGGCACCACTTGAGGCTCTCGAACTTCCCTTCATTGGTTGGAATTTC